>USFD01000009.1 GCA_900553885.1 uncultured Ruminococcus sp. | reverse complement strand
GCATGCGAGTTAGCACGCTGTAAATCCTGCTTTTAGCTGATTCTCAGGTTCCGTTTATTTTTCTTAACTCATGGAACGGAAGCAGAATTCCCCGTCCCCTTCTTCTGAATCCGTCTTATAAAAACTTAGTGCCTTTCCGTTCTCTGCCTGTTGTCCGGAGAGTTCCTTAGACAAATCCGAACTTATTTTGTCAGTACTTCGATTCCGTCTTCTTTGACGAGCACCATATATTCAATCTGAGCGGACAGTCCGTCGTCTATGGTGTAAACGGTCCAGCCGTTATCTTCATCTACAAAAAAGTCCGGACTGCCTTCGTTGATCATGGGTTCAATGGTGAACATCATACCTGGAACGAGAAGCATTTCACTGCCCTTCGGAGTTACGTAGCTGACAAAAGGATCTTCGTGGAAGGCCAGGCCGATGCCGTGACCGCCGATTTCTTCTACAACAGAATAGCCATTTGCCTTAGCGTGGGTGTTGATGGCGTCGGCAATATCCCCCAGATGGCCCCAGGGCTTCGCTGCAGCCAGACCCAGTTCTACACATTCTTCCGTTACACGGACCAGCCGTTCGGCCCGGTCTGAGACTTTCCCCATTTTGAACATACGTGAGGCGTCAGAAAAATAGCCGTCCAGAATCGTAGAGACATCTACATTGATGATATCTCCTTCCTGAAGGAAGATCTCTTTATCCGGAATACCATGGCAGATTTCGTTGTTAAGCGACGTACACACGCTTTTCGGAAAGCCCTGATAATTCAGGGGAGCGGGAATTCCGCCGTGTTCTGTAGTGAACCGGTAGACAATATCGTCAATGTCTGCTGTGCTCATTCCGATGCGGATATGTTTTGCAACTTCATCCAGCACGGCTGTGTTAAGTGCAGCGCTCTCTTTGATCTTTTCGATCTGCGCAGGAGTTTTCAGAAGGGATCTTGAGGGAACAATCTCTCCCCGTTCTGCATGCATAAGCATTTTTTCTTCGATAGGCATGTGGCATCTTTTGTATTTTTTTCCACTGCCGCACCAGCAAAGTTCATTTCTTTCCATCAATTACATCTCCTCTAAAATATTTTTCAAAATTCAGATTTTATTTCTGCCGCAGTACATAGCTGCCGGAAATTTTACAGGCGTTCCGGCCGCCCTCAGAAGCGGTGGATAAACAGACCGCTTCGCAGTTTCGGCTCAAACCAGGTGGATTTGGGAGGCATCAGTCTTCCCGCATCAGCTACGGCCAGCAGTTCTTCCATTGAAGTAGGGTGCATGGAAAATGCTGCGCCGCCGGAACGGTCAGCCATTTCCTGCAGGGCATCCAGTCCGCGGATCCCGCCGACGAAGCGGATGCGGGGATCGGCTTTCGGGTTCCTGATGCCGAGAACCGGATCAAGAATATAATCCTGCAGAATTGACACATCAAGATTTTTTACCGGATCAGAGCCGGCGGGGCAGTCCCTGACCTGAAGTCTGTACCAGGAGCCGCTGCAGTAAAGGCCGAATTCACCTTTCCGCCCGGGACGGCAGGCTGTCTGTCCCATAGGGATAATCTTAAATCTGTCTTTTATCTTATCAAGAAATGCGCCGCTTGTATACCCGTTCATATCCAGTACACAGCGGTTGTAATCATAAATATGCAGTTCGTCTGACGGGAACAGAACCGAGAGAAAATAGTTGTACTCTTCATCCCCGGAAAAGTCCGGATTCTGGGCTCTTTTCCTTAATCCGACCTTTACGGCGGATGCGGCCCGGTGATGTCCGTCGGCGATATATAAATGGGGGATACCGGAAAATATCTGAGAAATATTCTCGATATCAGAGCTCCCGTCAATCCGCCAGACCTGATGACGTACACCGTCGCTGCTTGTAAAATCATAGAGACAGGGTGTGTTCTCCTTTACAGAAGCAACCAGCTGTTTCAGCCCTGTATGGGGACGGTAGGTCAGAAAGATCGGGCCGGTCTGGGCGCTGCAGGCTTCTACATGGCGGATCCGGTCCAGCTCTTTGGCCTCCAGCGTATTTTCATGTTTTAAAATGACCTGGTTTACATAGTCATCAACAGAAGCGCAGCCTACAATTCCGTTCTGAGTCCTGCCGTTCATTGTAAGGGCATATATATAGAAGCAGGACGTTTCGTCCTGTACAAAAGAGCCGTCGGAAAGCATTCCGTCCAGAATTTCTCTGGCCTTTCTGTAAACAATATCAGAATAGGGATCAGTACCTTCCGGAAGCTGAGTCTCTGCGCGGTCGATTCTGAGAAAGGAAAGCGGTTCCCGGGCTGTTACTTCCCTGGCTTCCGCTGTGTTGTATACGTCATAGGGCAGAGCTGCTATAGAGGATGCAAGTTCCTTTTGCGGACGTACTGCCCGGAATGGACGGATCGTACTCATAAACGTGATCTCCTTTTTTATTTTGCACACGATTCCTGAAAAACCACGAAAAGGTTTTCTGTGTACACTGACGCTATTCTAGCACATTTGCCGTAAATATGCCATAGGAGGATCGGGAAGCGTCCGACAAAGTTTGATAAAAAACAACATTCGTGCTTGCCCGTATTGGAAAAGTATAGTAGTATATGGATTTAAAGGAGTGATTATAGAATGTGGTACTGGATTATAATGTTTCTGCTTGCCGCCGGATGTGCCGGTATGCTGGCGGTGACATTTATAAGTATAAAAAAGCAGAAGGCGGAAAAACCCGCATCCCGCCGGAGGGGCCGCAGAGCGGCAGGGACAGCCGCCCGCAGCGGGGAGGAGCAGATAGAAGCTCCCAGACGCAGGCCGGTCCGCCAGCCTTCGCAGGCACAGGGCGGCCAGCAGAGTCCGCAGGAAAAAAGACCAAGAAGAAAGAAAAAGAGACAGTGGAAAATTATTCTTGAGGATATCGACAGCTGGGAAAAGTACAGTTTCATATTTTATGACGCAGTTGGTATCGGAAGAGATAAAGAGGGGAAGATGTATGAAAAGTATCTCCCGCTTACGGAAGATAAGAGGATATCCAAGGCACACTGTGTTATCGTCCGAAGAGGAGATCAGCTTTTCCTGAAAGATGAAGGCTCCAGAAATGGCACATTTCTCAACGGAGAGAGGATTGAGCAGCCGGTTCCCCTGCAGAAGGATGACATTATCGGGATCGGGGGAACCCGTCTGGAAGTGCAGCGAGTACTCAGAGAGAGCGACTAGAGGAGGATGCGGTTCCCGGAGAAAAGGTGATATTCTAAGAAACATGTCTGCCGGAAT
Source organism: uncultured Ruminococcus sp. (assembly GCA_900553885.1). Taxonomy (GTDB): domain Bacteria; phylum Bacillota; class Clostridia; order Lachnospirales; family Lachnospiraceae; genus Mediterraneibacter. Next base: position 50,932 of record USFD01000009.1, on the reverse strand, counting down.
CATGTCTGGATGGCAGGTTGAAACGGAGAAAACTCCGGTTTCCTGACGTACAGCATGGGCCGGCAGACATTTTGTTTACCGGCAGATACTGCTTTTCGGAGGATTCACTTCCCGGAGTCTGCAGCATATATTGTATATATAATGTCTGTCTGGGAGTGAAAGTGAATGGATCAGAAACTGCCTTATTATATGGCGTATCCAATGACCCTTGATTTTGAGGATGAAAGAACAGAGCGGATGGATTATGAATATCTCAGAAGCATGTATCCGGAAATACCGAAAACCATACTGCCCTATGTGGAAGAAGAATGTGACCGCATGGCATATGAAAACAGCATGATTTATGATCAGTATCCGGATAAACTGCAGCTCAGACTGATGTGCGGAAGAATCTGTGCAAACATAAAGAAGAATGAAAAGTTATCCGGAAACGAAAGCATGCGGGAACTTCTGAATGATATGGAACAGGGCGGGAACTTTCTCAGGGATCTGACAGAAGTAATGCTTTATCAGGAACTTTTCCGGCGCAGGAGCGGTCATCGCCGGTCTGCGCGGAGATTTTACTAACACTGGCAAACATGTTATAATTGACAGAGGCAGAGTGCCGGGCAGAAGCTGTTGTCCGGACCGGAAGAAACAGCGAGGTAGACACATATGAAAAAAAATCTTATATTTATCGGCATGCCCGCCGTAGGCAAGAGTACGGTGGGCATTGTAGTGGCAAAGCGCCTGGGGATGAATTTTATAGATGCGGATCTGCTGATTCAGGAGCAGGAAAAGAAGCTTTTAAGAGAGATCATCGCAGATGTTGGACAAGATGGCTTTCTGAAAATCGAAAATCAGGTAAATGCAGAACTGGAGACAGAAAATTCTGTTATTTCACCCGGCGGAAGCGTGATCTACTGCAGGGATGCCATGAGGCATTATAAAGAAATCGGGACCATTGTATATTTGCAGGCGTCCTATCAAACAATAAAAAAGAGGATCCATAATCCGAAAAAACGAGGGGTTGTACTTCGGAAAGGACAGTCTTTCCGGGATCTTTACAATGAGAGGGTCCCGTATTTTGAAAAATATGCAGACATAACGGTGTGTGAAGACGGCTGCCGGATCGAGGATACGATTGAAAACGTACTCAATGCGGTGGCAGAGTACCGGAAACAGCAGAAAAAACAGAAAAAGAAGAGGTTCAGAAAAAATTACAGTACAAAATACAGAAAAAGTACAAAGCATCCGGGAAAACGGACGGGAAGATATACAGCAGCAAAAAAGACAGAAACAAAAAAGGCTGAAACAAAAAAAGCTGAAGTAAAAAAAACTTGACACATGTGCGGACCTGAGACTATTATATGTATTTGACAATGTGGGCAGAATTAACTGGCACAGGAATGACGGAGGCGGTCCGCAGGGAAAAAGAATTTTACAAATGTTGAATTTGTGGTATAATGGCGACAGATATTACAGAATTATTACAGACAAAATACGAATGCAGTTATCAATTCGGAGTCGAGGTGCGAAATGGAGCAATATATAATTAAGGGCGGGAATCCGCTCGTAGGGGAAGTGGAAATCGGAGGCGCCAAGAATGCGGCGCTTGCTATTCTTGCAGCGGCAATTATGACGGATGAGACGGTTCTGATCGATAATCTTCCGGACGTAAATGACGTTAATGTAATGATTGAGGCAATCAGCGGAATCGGAGCCGGAGTGCAGAGGATTGACAGGCATACGGTAAAGATTAACGGCGGAACAATCGGGGATTTCAATATTGAGTATGATTATATCAAGAAGATCAGAGCATCGTATTATCTGCTGGGCGCTCTTCTTGGAAAATACAGAAGGGCGGAGGTAGCTCTTCCCGGCGGCTGCAATATCGGGAGCAGACCGATTGACCAGCATCTGAAGGGATTCCGGGCGCTGGGAGCAGATGTAGATATTGAACATGGAAAAATCGTTGCGGAGGCAGAGTATCTAAGAGGCACACATCTGTATTTTGATGTTGTTTCCGTAGGTGCGACGATCAACGTTATGATGGCTGCCGCTATGGCGGAAGGTCTGACGATTATGGAAAATGTGGCAAAAGAACCTCATGTGGTTGATGTTGCCAATTTCCTCAACAGCATGGGCGCGAACATCCGCGGCGCCGGAACGGACGTGATCAAGATCCGCGGAGTGAAAAAGCTTCATAAGTCGGAGTATTCCATTATTCCGGATCAGATTGAAGCCGGTACTTTTATGTTTGCCGCAGCTGCGACAAAAGGTGATGTGACAGTGATGAACGTGATCCCGAAGCATCTGGATGCGACGATTTCAAAGCTGGTGGACATCGGGTGCGAAGTGGAAGAATTTGATGATGCAGTGAGAGTGGTTGCCAAGGGACGGCTGAGAAGCACGCAGGTAAAAACACTCCCCTATCCGGGATATCCGACAGACATGCAGCCCCAGATCGGTGTGACTCTGGCGCTGGCAAAGGGAACAAGTACGATTACGGAGAGTATTTTCGAGAACAGATTTAAATATCTTGGCGAGCTGGCGCGTATGGGCGCTGTCGTAAAGGTAGAAGGAAATTCGGCCACAATCGAGGGTGTTGAGCGGTTTTCCGGAGCACGTGTCAGCGCACCGGATCTTCGCGCAGGAGCTGCTCTGTGTATTGCGGGACTTGCGGCGGACGGAATAACAATTGTAGACGATATTGTATATATCCAGCGTGGGTATGAGCGGTTTGAAGAAAAACTCAGAAGTCTCGGCGGAGTAATCGAAAAAGTAACCAGCGAAAAGGAGATACAGAAGTTTAAACTGAAAGTGGGATAGACAGAAAATACAGAATAGTATTGACATTTTCCATATTTCATTGTAGAGTTCTTTAGTGGAACAAAAAATAAATAAATAAGACTTTCTCTTATTCAGAGCAGTGGAGATACAAAGGATCTGTGAAGCTGCGGCAACCCCTTGTAAGGAAGGTGCCAACCTGAGCGAGCAATCGAACAATAAGAGGATTGTTATGAAATATCAACAGTCCGCTTACGCGGACTGTTTTCGTTTGGCAGGATTGCCTGCGCTGATATGTTCCGGCGGCCATCGTGCAGGCGCGTAAGGCCGGGGGAACATATCAGCATAGGCGGGACGCCCGCGAGCGAGATGGAGCAAAGCGGAATCGAGATTGCAGAGGCAATCCGAAAGAGAGGGTACCTGCCGGGCGAACAATCCGAAAGAGAAAGCAGGGAAAGGAGTTCTTTATGGAAAAAATATTATTTACTTCAGAGTCAGTTACAGAGGGACATCCGGATAAGATGTGCGACCAGATTTCTGATGCGATCCTGGACGCGCTGATGGAGCAGGATCCCATGAGCCGTGTGGCATGCGAGACATGCTGTACAACAGGAATGGTAATGGTAATGGGTGAAATTACCACAAAAGCATATGTGGATATTCCGAAGATTGTGCGCGATACTGTGCGCGAGATCGGCTATACAAGAGGAAAGTACGGGTTTGACGCGGATACATGCGGCGTGATTACTACCATTGATGAGCAGTCCGCGGATATCGCTCTCGGCGTGGATAAAGCTCTCGAAGCAAAGGAAAATAAGATGTCTGACGACGATATCGAGGCCATCGGTGCAGGAGACCAGGGGATGATGTTCGGATATGCCTCAGATGAGACAGACGAATACATGCCGTATCCCATCGCTATGGCACACAAACTTGCACGCAGACTTACTGAGGTGAGAAAAGACGGTACGCTTCCCTACCTTCGCCCGGACGGCAAGACTCAGGTGACGGTGGAGTATGATGAGAACGGTACCCCGAAAAGACTGGATGCAGTTGTACTTTCCACACAGCATGATCCGGATGTGAGCCAGGAGCAGATCCATGAAGATATTAAAAAATATGTTTTCGATGCAATTATTCCGGAGGATATGGTGGATGATGAGACGAAGTTCTTTATTAATCCTACAGGACGCTTTGTAATCGGCGGTCCTCACGGAGACAGCGGACTCACAGGAAGAAAGATTATCGTGGATACTTACGGCGGAAAGGCACGTCACGGCGGCGGCGCATTTTCCGGAAAGGACTGTACAAAGGTTGACCGTTCCGCTGCTTACGCGGCACGTTATGCTGCAAAGAATATTGTGGCGGCCGGACTGGCAAAACGCTGTGAGATCCAGCTGTCCTACGCAATCGGTGTGGCGCAGCCGACTTCTGTTTCCGTGGATACATTCGGCACCGGAAAAGTATCGGACAGCAGACTGGTGGAAATTATAAGAGAGAATTTCGACCTGCGTCCGGCCGGCATTATAAAGATGCTGGATCTGAGAAGACCGATCTACAAACAGACAGCGGCTTACGGACATTTCGGAAGAAATGATCTGGATCTCCCCTGGGAGAAGCTGGATAAAGTGGATGATCTGAAAAAATATCTTCAGAACTAGGACGATATTCCGGCATCTGTAAAGGAGCACAGAGAATAGTACCTTTCCTTCCCTGAGGGCGGATGAAAGGAAAAGAAAAACAGAAAAGGCTATAATAAATCAACTTTTCAGCAGGTTTTGTGCATATTTTGCAACTGAAAGAAACCTTCTGAAAGGTTGATTTTTTATTGGAAATATAAGAAAAATATACTTTTGTAACAAAAATACACAAAAAAATAAAAAATGTAATAGATTCAGCTGGCTAATAGAAAAAATTTGTATTGTTAAAGCCGCTAAAAATTTTCAGTCAGCACTTTTATTCTGGATGCCGGAGGATTTTCCTATTATAATAAAATTATTGTAGTATGATCATTATGCGAAGGAGGAAAAGGGATGAAGAAAAAGAAATTAAGCTTCATTGCTGCTCTGTCTGTCTTTTCCATGACGGTGACATCTGTTTTACCGGCAATGGCGGCTCCAACGGCGAATGATGCCGGCAAGGCAGGAGATGCGCTGGAAAATCAGGTGCTGGATCTGGAGTTTGAGGGAGATCTGAAGGACGGAACAGATACGATAGCCGATATTTCAATCAGCGGAGACGGCTATGAGTATGTGGATGGAGTAAATGGCGGGAAGGCTCTGAGCCTGACAGGAAATACTTATGTAAATCTCGGAAAGGATGCGCGTCTTCAGCCGGAAAATCTCACATTGTCGTTCTGGATCAACCCGAATGAGACAATAACGGGAGAGCAGATTATTTCCTGGAACAAACAGGAATATTATACGGACGGCTGGTATCTGACATCAGAAAACGACAATACCCCGCTGGCCCTGTCCATAGGAGAAGGGGCTAATGGCGGACAGCCGTATAAGGTAAGCGTGAAAGGAAACCGCGCAGAATTCTTCCCGGCAGGGGAGTGGACCCATATTGTTGTCACTTATGACAGTGAAACAAAAGATGTGGTATTTTACCGCAACGGAGTCGCCCAGTCAGTAAACGTGGATTATGCTGTAGGTGAAGGCCGGGACGGTGTTCTTGGTTCGGATCCGGATATGGAGAAATCCATCGGTTACAACGGACCGGTCTATAAAGGGGCATATATGAATGCAGCTCTGGATCATTATGAACTGTTTAATGATACTGCTACGGCTGAGCAGGCGCTGGCTCTTTATGAGGAAAACAAAGAAACAGAAACTTCCGGTCTGAAAAAACAGGTGCTGGATCTGGAGTTTGAGGATAACCTGACAGACGGCACCGGGATAAATACAGACATTAAATTCTCCGGCTCGGGTTATGAATATGTAGATGGAGCAAACGGCGGAAAAGCGCTTAAACTTACCGGAAATACATATATTGATCTTGGCAGAAACACAGAGCTCCAGCCGAAGAATCTGACCCTGTCGTTCTGGATCAATCCGGAGAAGACAATGACAGGCGAGGGAATCATTTCGTGGAATAAAAACGAATACTATACAGATGGCTGGTATCTGTCGTCCGAAGGCGATAATGTACCTCTTGCATTATCAATCGGAGAAGGAAAAAATGCGGGACAGCCGTATAAAGTAAGTATAAAAGGAAACCGCGCGGAATTTTTCCCGGCAGGAGAATGGACACATATCGTAGTGACTTATAACAGCGCGAGCAAAGAAGTGGTGTTCTACCGCAATGGTATCGAACAGACGTCTACGATAGACTATGCGGTCAATAGTAACCGGGACGGCGTGCTCGGATCGGATGAAAGCATGCAGAAGTCAATCGGTTACAATGGACCGGCTTATAACGGAGCATATCTGAAAGCAGCGCTGGATCATTATGAACTGTTTAATGACACAGCAACGAAAGAAGAGGCAATGGCTCTGTATGAAGAGAACGGCGGAGAAATTGACAAGGCCCAGATCGCAAAGGATGATCTGGATGCGCTGAACATTCCTGCTGAGACAAGCCGTAATCTGGCACTCCCGTCAGTCGGTGAACAGGGATCTGTGATTACCTGGGAAGTGACTGCCGGAACAGCAATGGACAATAACGGTGTGATCACCAGACCGGAGATCGGCGAGCCGGATGCGAAAGTGACTCTGACAGCAACGGCAGTCTTCATGGACGGAGAAGCGGCAACAAAGACTTTTGATGTGACTGTACTTGCGAAGAAGCCGATGGATCTGTCAGACACAAGCCTGATGGATGATGTTACACTGGCTGATGATTATATGGTCAATGCATTTACAAAAGAAGAGGAATATCTGCTCAGCCTGAATTCCGAGAAGTTCTTGTATGAGTTCTACAATGTGGCAGGACTTGAACCCACTACGGAAGAAGGGTACGGTGGCTGGGAAAGAACGGGAGCGTCCAACTTCCGCGGCCATACATTCGGTCATTATATGTCTGCTCTTTCTCAGGCATATCTGAGCGAGGACGACGCAGATGTAAAGGCACAGCTTATGGAGCAGATTGAGGACGCTGTCAACGGACTGAAAAAGTGTCAGGACGCATATGCTGCTATGTATCCACAGAGCGCAGGCTATATCTCTGCATTCCCGGAGGGCGTGCTTGCCAGAGTGGACGGAGGCACGTCTCCGACACCGGATGACGGCACAGTGCTTGTTCCGTATTACAACCTGCATAAAGTGGTTGCCGGACTGATTGATGTGGCGAAAAATGTAGATGATACAGAAATTAAAAATACGGCCATTGAAGTTGCGGAAGCATTTGGCGAATATCTGTACAACCGCTGTACAAATCTGCCGAATAAGCAGCAGCTTCTCTGGATTGAATATGGCGGCATGAATGAGGCGCTGTATGAGCTGTACCGCATTACGGGAAACGATCACATTAAAGCGGCGGCAGAGTGCTTTGACGAGGTGTCTCTGTTCCAGCAGCTGGCAGCAGGCCAGGATGTGCTCAGCGGAAAACACGCGAATACGACAATCCCGAAATTTACGGGGGCTGTAAAGAGATACAGCGTGCTTACTGAAAATAAAGAATACTATGACAGGCTGACACAGGAAGAAAAAGATAATCTGGATATGTATCTTACGGCTGCCGAGAACTTCTGGGATATTGTGGTAAATGATCATACATATATTACAGGAGGAAACAGTCAGAGCGAGCATTTCCATAATGCAGGCGAGCTGTGTTATGACGCTACGAAGGGATCCTACGACGGGGCGTTGACCTGTGAGACATGTAATACATACAATATGCTGAAACTGTCGAAAGCGTTGTATGACCAGACCGGCGACTCGAAGTATCTGGATTATTTTGAGAGAACATTTACAAACGCGATTCTCGCGTCACAGAATCCGGAGACGGGTACAACAATGTATTTCCAGCCGATGGCAGCAGGATACAATAAGGTATATAACAGACCGTATGACGAATTCTGGTGCTGCACCGGAACCGGTATGGAGAACTTTTCCAAGCTGGGAGATTACATTTATCAGATCAAAGGAAATACACTGTATGTAAATATGTTCTACAGCTCAACTGTTGAAGATGAAGGACTTGGAATCAGCCTTACCCAGGATGCGAACATTCCGAACGAAGATACTGTTATATATACAGTGAATGATATCGCAGACGGAACCTCTGTAGCACTTCGTCAGCCGGAGTGGCTGGCAGGAGATGCAGTCATTAAGGTAAACGGCGAAGTGAAGGATGTAACGGCAGAGAACGGATTCTTTGTACTGGAAGGTCTGAAGGCAGGAGATGAGATTTCCTACACAATGCCGATGCAGGTGGAAATCGAGTCAACTGCAGACAACGAGAACTTTGTAGCGTTCAAATATGGTCCGGTTGTACTTGCAGCAGAGCTTGGCAGCAAGGACATCGACGCATCCCAGGCAAACGGAATCCTGGTAAGGGTCGGAACGGAAGATACTTCAGCAAAAGATACGATCACGGTTCAGAACATGTCCGTTGAGGAGTGGAAATCAAATATCACAGAAAACTTTGTGCGGATTGAGGACAGTGAAGACGGAAGAATTCAGTTCCAGTTAAAGAACACAGATTCGGAGGAACTGATTTACAGTCCGTATTATATGCAGCATGAGCAGAGATACGGTATCTACATGAATCTGGAAGAGCCGGATTCCCAGGCTTCTCAGGACAGAATCCTGGCAGAGAAGGAAACACTCCGCGAGCAGGAAGTAAGCGTGGACTATCTTGACAGTTTTGACAATAATAACTCCGAGTTCGCGAAGAACCTTCAGACAGGCGGAGATACCAGTACCGGAACATTTAACGGAAGAACCTTCCGTCACGCAAACGCAGGCGGTTGGTGGAGCTATGATCTTACGGTAGATCCGGAAGCAGATCACAATTATCTGGGATGTACCTGGTATTCCGGAGATCAGGGACGCAGTTTTGAAATTTATGTAAATGACAGCCTTCTGAAGACTGTTCAGATCAATAATGCTGCAGGAACAAATGTATTCTATGAAGATCTGTATGATATTACAGATTATATTAAGGACGGGGCGTCGAAAGTAACCGTGAAGTTCCAGAGCACCGGCGGATTTGCCGGAGGACTGTTCGGTCTCCGCGTGATTACTTCCACAGAATATGACACGGATGCAAGACTGTCCGGTCTGACCTTTGATGAGGGAACACTTGAACCGGCATTTGATTCAGATGTAACAGAATATACGCTGACAGTTGGTACGGACGTGGATTCTGTGAATATGCTCGCTTCTACAATGAAAGAGAGCGGACTGGTTTATATCGGCGATATCCTGTTCGACAACAGCAATGAACGTCTGATCCGTCTGGACGGAGACGAGACAGTAGTTTCGCTCACCAGCTATGCGCAGGATCATAAGACTTCTCTTAAGTATACAATTACAATTGTGAAGTCTGATAAAGAGGAACCGGAAGAACCGGTTGATTATGAAGTTCTGGAAGGAGCGGACGGCGAATGGATGCTCGGATCAGATAACGGATACAGCTTCAAAGTAAGCGGAACTGCAGATAAGTTCACCGGAGTGAAGGTAAACGGAACAGAGGTTGACGCATCTGCATACACGCTGGATGAAGAGACAATGACGGTAACACTTTCCGCTGCATATCTTGAGACGCTGGCAGCAGACAGCTATACAGTAACCTTTGTATATACAGACGGCGAGGCTTCTACTGCACTGACAGTGAAGGATGCGGCAGAAGAGCCTGGCGGAGACGAACCGGCTGATTATGAAGTTGTGGAAGGGGCAGACGGCGAGTGGACCCTTGGTTCCGAAGATGGATACAGCTTCAAAGTAAGCGGAACTGCAGATAAGTTCACCGGTGTAAAGGTGGACGGAACAGAGATTGATGCGTCCGCATATACTCTGGATGAGGAAACAATGACAGTAACACTTTCCGCTGCATATCTTGAAACTCTGAAGGCCGGAGCTCATACAGTGATCTTTGTATATGCAGATGGTGAGGCGGAAACCGCTCTGACGGTAAATGAAGCCGCAGAGGAGCCGGGCGGAGACGATCAGAAACCGGGTGGAGATGATCAGAAACCTGGCGGAGATGATCAGAAACCGGGCGGAGATGACCAGAAACCGGGCGGAGATGACCAGAAACCGGGTGAAGATGATCAGAAACCTGGCGGAGATGATCAGCAGACAGGCGGAGACGGCCAGAAACCCGGCACCGGCGATGCACAGCAGCCGGGAGGAAATCAGCAGTCAGGTGGCAAGGCGCCTTCCGCAGATGACGGAGATGGATCCAAAGCCGTACAGACCGGAGATACGACGAATGTCTTCGGTGCAGCCGGCGTATGTGTCCTTGCTCTCGGAATGGCAGGAGCAGTTGTCTATGTGCGCAGAAAAAGAAGCTGATTTCACGCAGATATCAGAAAAATAAACAGGGAAATGAAAGAACCGCTTTTCCGGCAAGAGGAGGAGCGGTTCTTTCGTTGCAGCGCCCCCGGATTGCGGAAGAACAGGTATAATCCTTCTGAATCCGGAGCCGGACGGGAGGTAAATGGGTTGACGGGGAAAACGAAGACCTGTAAAATAGAAAGAAGTCAGACAACTTCGGCCAAAGGGGACAGACCCTTTTGCAAAAGGGTCTGTCCCCTTTGAGAAGAATATTCTGACAGAAAGGATAATTGCATGAAGCTTCGGACAAAACTTGTTATTGTTTTTATGGCGGTTATGATTCTGCCTATGATTTTTACTACTGTTGCCATGCATACATTTGTGCCGGGCCGGGCAGATGAGATCCAGCAGCTTTATATGGCGGTTGTTTTTCTGACGGCAGCTCTGCTGATTTACTGGATATACCGTTCTGTTTCCGTTCCTCTGGAGAAGCTGCAGAAAGCGGCCAGAAATATTAAGGAGGGCAATCTTGACTTTGAGATCCGGCAGGAGTCGGATGACGAGATCGGCCAGCTGTGCCAGGACTTTGAGGAGATGCGTCTGCGCCTGAAGGCAAACGCGGAGGAAAAGGTGGCGTATGACAGAGAGAATAAGGAACTGATCAGTAATATTTCCCACGATCTTAAGACGCCGATTACTGCGATCAAGGGATATGTGGAAGGGATTATGGACGGCGTGGCTGATACGCCGGAAAAGATGGACAGATACATCAGAACCATTTATAATAAGGCTAATGAAATGGATCTTCTTATTAATGAGCTGACTCTGTATTCCAAGATTGATACGAACCGTATTCCCTATAATTTTGCGACTGTATCTGCCAGAGATTATTTTGAGGACTGTGCAGATGATTTGTCTGTTGAACTGGCGGCGAAAAATATAGAGTTTGTATATGCGAATTTTATAGAGGATGACTGTAAAATAATTGTGGATCCGGAACAGCTTCGAAGGGTTATTAATAATATTGTGTCAAATTCTCTGAAGTATATGGACAAGCCTCAGGGGAAAATCACAATGCAGATAAAGGATGTGGGAGACTTTATCCAGGTTGAGCTGGGCGACAATGGAAAGGGAATATCCGGGCGCGATCTGCCATATATATTTGACAGATTTTACAGGACGGATGCTTCCCGGAATTCTTCCAAGGGAGGAAGCGGCATCGGTCTTTCTATTGTGAAGAAGATTGTGGAAGAGCACGGCGGAAATATCTGGGCTACCAGTGAAGAGGGCGCTGGTACGACAATGTATTTTGTAGTAAGAAAATATCAGGAGGTACCCATTGATGAGTAAGCGGATTTTGATTATAGAAGATGAAGAGAGCATCGCGGATCTGGAAAAAGATTATCTGGAGCTGAGTAATTTTGAAGTGGAAGTGGCAAATGACGGCGAGACCGGTCTTGGCAAGGGGCTAAACGGAGAGTTTGACCTGATTATCCTCGATCTGATGCTGCCGGGGGTAGATGGATTCGAGATCTGCCGCCAGATACGAAGTGAGAAGAACACACCGATTATAATGGTGTCCGCAAAGAAAGATGATATTGACAAGATCCGGGGGCTGGGTCTGGGAGCGGATGATTACATGACAAAACCGTTCAGCCCCAGTGAACTGGTAGCCAGAGTAAAGGCGCATCTGGCCAGATATGAACGTCTGATCGGAAGCAATGCAGAGGAAAATCAGATCATAGAGATCCGGGGGCTGAAGATTGATACTACGGCAAGACGTGTGTGGGTCAACGGGGAGGAAAAGTCCTTTACGACCAAAGAGTTTGATCTGCTTACATTTCTGGCAGGTCATCCGAATCATGTATACACCAAGGAAGAGCTGTTCCGGGAAATATGGGATATGGAGTCCATAGGAGATATTGCCACGGTTACGGTTCATATTAAAAAAATCAGGGAAAAAATAGAATATGACACTTCTCATCCCCAGTATATTGAGACGATATGGGGCGTGGGATACAGGTTTAAAGTGTAGCTGCAGGAGGGGCCGGAAAACGGTCCCTTTATTTATTAATTTCCGGGGCTTTTTTTTACAATTCCTTAGCTTGTCAATGAACAGAGCGTGTGTTAGTATAGCTTGTGAACGGCCGGGTATCCGGTATGATTTTTATGCAGGGTGCCGGACTGTTAAGGCGAAGAAACAGGAGAAGAAATTTATGGAAGAAAAGAAAAAAAGTCCCAGACGGATCAGACTGACAACCATGCAGATTGTGGCACTGGGTTTTTTTGGCGTAATTTTCCTTGGCGGCGTATTGCTGTGGCTGCCCTTCAGCAATCAGAAGCCTATTGAATTTATCGATGCGCTTTTTACTTCAGTAACATGTGTCTGTGTGACCGGACTGGTAACGGTTGTTCCCGCAGAACAATTTACACTTGCGGGGCAGGTAATTATGATGCTTCTGATACAGATCGGAGGCCTGGGTGTGATTGCGTGTATGGCGTCATTTTTCCTTATACTGGGCAAACGGATCAGTATGAAGGGAAGGATTCTGATCCAGCAGGCATACGGGCTGGATACCTTGTCGGGGCTGGTTAAGTTTATTATCCGTATCCTGAAGGGAACATTTCTGGTGGAGGGAATCGGCGCTGCCCTTTTTATGTTTAAATTTATCCCTGAGTTTGGTGTGCTGCGGGGCATCTGGTACGGCGTATTTCACTCCATTTCCGCATTCTGCAATGCGGGTGTGGATATCATAGGAAACAGCAGTTTTATGGAATACGTGAGTTCGCCGCTGATCAACTTTACAACGATGTTCCTTATCGTTTCGGCAGGTCTCGGATTTACGGTATGGCATGATGTGGCATCCAATATCAGGGACGTGATTAAGAAGAAAATGCCGAAAAAGAGAATCCTCACAAAGCTGGGGCTGCAGAGCAAGGTCGTTATTGTTACAACTGCGATTCTGCTGCTTTCAGGAACACTGGGATATTTTATCCTTGAGTATAATAATCCGGCGACAATCGGTAACCTGAATATATTTGAAAAGTTTATGGCATCCGCATTTCAGTCTGTAACGACCAGAACGGCAGGGTTCGCAACCGTATCGCAGTCTGCGCTGACCGAGAGTTCGCGGCTCCTGGGATGTGTCCTGATGTTTATCGGAGGGTCTCCGGGAGGAACTGCCGGCGGTATCAAGACAACAACAATGGCAATGGTTCTTCTGACGGTGATCTGTGTTCTCCGCGGCAAGAGGGATACAGAGTGCTTTGGCCGCAGAATTGAGCTGGATGTAATCAGATCCGCCATTACCATTCTGATTATTACATTTGTTTTCTGGCTTTGCGGTGTAGCGGCGCTTACGATATTTGAACCGGGAAAAGATGTGCTCAATCTGATGTATGAAGTTTCATCCGCAATGGGAACCGTAGGCCTGTCCGCTGATCTGACACCGTATCTGACCAGAGGCAGCCATATTGTTCTGATGATTCTTATGTATGTGGGTCGAATCGGACCGATGACAATGGCGCTTGTTTTCGCGGGACGTGCGGATAAAGCGGCACAGTTCCGGGAGCTGCCGGCAAAGCGCATTATGATAGGATGATCGTATTACAATGGCGCGGAGGAAATGTCCGCAATATTACAGGAAGCAAAGGGGAGCTTCTGAACAAATTATCACAGAAACAGAGAGGATAAAAAGATGAAAAAGCAGTATGCAGTTTTAGGACTTGGAAGTTTTGGCTGGAGTGTTGCGACAACACTGGAAACGATGGGATGTGACGTTCTTGCAGTAGATGAATCCTATGAGAAAATCCAGGAAATTTCGGAACAGGTAGCTTATGCGGTCAAGGCGGATGTGGCGGATCCGGAAGCTCTGGAGTCGCTGGGAAGCAGAAATCTGGACGGCGTTGTAATCGCAGTCTCAGAGAACTTTGAGGCCAGCGTTATGGCTACCATGCTGTGCAAGGAAATGGGGATTCCGAAAGTTCTGGTAAAAGCAAAGGATAAACTGCAGGGAGCCATTCTGGAACGTGTGGGTGCAGACAGTGTTGTGTATCCGGAGATTGATATGGGAAGCCGTGTGGCAAGGAATCTGGTTGCGAGAGAGTTTACAGACTGGATTGCGCTGTCCAGCGATTACAGTATGGTGGAAACCGCTGTGCCGGAGAAATGGGTCGGCAAAAGTCTGGCAGAGCTGAAAGTACGTGAAAGATTCGGCATCAATGTGGTGGGCCTGATTCTGGGCAGAGAAGTAAATGTAACATTTGATCCGGCAAGTCCGCTTCCGGCAGAGGGTATTCTTATTCTTATCGGCGCAAACGATATCCTTGAGAAGTTTGACGCAAAGAAAAAAATCTGACGGGGATAAACGGCAGGGATATTTATATTTGAAGAGGGAATTATGATTACAAGTACATCAAATCAGAAAGTGAAAGAATTGATTCGTTTAAGAGAGAAGAGCAAAGTGCGGGAAGAAGAAGGAATCTTTCTTGTGGAAGGGCCGCGCATGGTGCAGGAGATTCCGCCCCGGCGTATTGCCTGTCTGTATGTGTCTGAGAGCTATGAAAAAAAGAACGGAGAACAGCTTTCGGCAGCCAGAGAAGCGGGGACCGGTGTCGAGATCCTCTCTGACGATGTGTTCGCGCGGGTTTCTGATACCAGGACACCTCAGGGAATTCTGGCGGCCGTACATATGATGCAGTACGGGTTCCCGGATATTCTGGGGGTAAAAAAGACCGCAGCCCATACACATGTACAGCGCTCCTTTACGCAGGAACCATTTGCCCGGAATGCTGCTTCAGGAGAAGGAGGAACGGGAAGGGCCAGACTGCCGCTTGTTCTTGTACTGGATAATCTGCAGGATCCCGGCAATATGGGAACCGTTTTCCGCTCTGCGGAGGCGGCCGGCGCTTCGGGGATTCTGATGAGCAGAGACTGTGTGGATGTGTACAACCCGAAAGTAATCCGTTCCACTATGGGAGCGATATTCCGTCTTCCCTTTTACCGCGCGGATGATCTCAGAGGGGCGGTGGGAGATCTTAAAGCCGCCGGACTTCGTGTATATGCGGCACATCTGGAAGGAAGACGGACCTATGACGGGGAAGATTACCGGCGGGGCTGTGCATTTCTGATCGGAAATGAAGGAAACGGACTTCGGCCGGAAATTGCAGAGTGCGCGGACTGCCGGATCCGCATTCCCATGGAGGGAAGTACGGAATCGCTGAATGCGGCCGTGGCGGCATCAATTCTTATGTTTGAGGCAGCCAGACAGAGAAGAGGAAAATAGAGAGACATACAGTGATGATAAGATACGCCGCGGCATGGATGTCCGCGGCTGTTTTGATAAAGAGAAACGGACTGAATTTTTATACAATTATATTGCATTTTTATGCATAAAAGTGTATACTGATATGGTCCGGCAAAGACAAGCCGGGAGGAAGGAATATATGGAACCGCTGCTTGACCTGTCAAAAGAATATGGTATTGTCCTTGACGGCGGAGGAGCCAGGGGAGCCTACCAGATCGGCGCCTGGATGGCGCTGAGAGAGGCCGGGGTAAAGATCTGTGCTGTTGCAGGAACGTCTGTGGGAGCACTGAACGGTGCGCTGATCTGTATGGATGATCCGGAAAAAGCGGAAAACATCTGGAAGAATATTACTTTTTCCAAGGTGATGGATGTGGACGATATCTGGATGGAGAAGCTTTTCGGCGGAGAACACCGTATTGGAGAGATCCTGGCGGAAGCCGGGCGGATTCTGGCTGAGCGGGGAGTCGATGTTACACCGCTTAAGAATCTTATCCGGGAAAATATTGACGAAGAGAAAATAAGAAAGTCGGGCAAAGAATTCTGTATTCTTACATTCTCCCTTACGGACTTTAAGGAACTGGATCTGAGTATTACAGATATTCCGGAAGGCCGGCTGAAGG
Source organism: uncultured Ruminococcus sp. (assembly GCA_900553885.1). Taxonomy (GTDB): domain Bacteria; phylum Bacillota; class Clostridia; order Lachnospirales; family Lachnospiraceae; genus Mediterraneibacter. Next base: position 34,792 of record USFD01000009.1, on the reverse strand, counting down.
ATTACCTTCTGGCCAGCGCGTATCTGATCGGATTCCGCAGCGAGAAGCTGAACGGCCGGCGTTATATTGACGGAGGCGTGGTCAACAATGTGCCGCTGGGCTCACTTGTAAAACGGGGATATACAGATATTATAGAGATACGCATTTACGGGCCGGGGAGAGAACCAAGGGTAAAGATTCCGGAAGACGCGGAGGTGTACAGGATCGGTCCCCGGGTAAAACTGGGAAATATTATCGAATTTGACCGGAAACGCAGTGCAAAAAATCTGAAAATCGGTTATTATGATGCTAAGCGGATGCTGTATGGTCTGGAGGGAATTATTTACTATATTGACCAGGAACACGAGGAGGCATGGTTTGAAAGGCGGATGCGCAATGTCAGCGACAGGGAGAAAGCAGAACTGGCTTTTGTTCTGAAGCTGCCGCTGAGGAGTACAGATAAAGAAGTGTACATGGCTATGCTGGAGGCATGCGCAAAGCAGCTGAAGATTCCGAAATACAGGATCTATACCGTGGATGAGCTTTACGGGCTGATTGCGGAACGGTATGACCGGGTAGCCGGCCGGGCAAAGCTGCCGGCATTTGTGCACACATTAATACAGATAGAAAGGGACAGAATTATGGATTTAAAAGGTAGAAATTTTCTTACATTAAAGGATTTTACAAAGGAAGAGATTGTTTATCTGCTTGATCTGGCTGCGGATGTAAAGGAAAAGAAGAAAAAAGGCATTCCGGTGGATCATTATAAAGGAAAAAATGTCGCGTTGATTTTTGAAAAAGACAGTACCCGCACCCGGTGTGCTTTTGAGGTGGCCGCTCATGATATGGGAATGGGAACCACCTATCTTGGCCCGACCGGTTCTCAGATGGGAAAGAAAGAGAGCATAGAGGATACAGCCAGGGTTCTGGGAAGAATGTATGACGGAATCGAATACAGGGGATTCGGACAGGAAATTGTAGAAGAACTGGCAAAATACGCGGGAGTGCCGGTATGGAACGGTCTGACAAACGAATATCATCCGACACAGATGCTGGCGGATATGCTGACGATCCGCGAACAGTTCGGAAAACTGGAAGGGATCAAGCTGGTATACATGGGAGACGCAAGATACAATATGGGCAACTCTCTTATGGTTGCCTGCTCAAAGCTGGGCATGCATTTTGTTGCCTGCACAACAGAAAAATATTTCCCGAATGAAGAGCTGGTCCGGACATGCCGCGGCTACGCAGAAGAGTCCGGAGCAACCATTACTCTGACGGAGAATGTGGAAGAGGGCACGAAAGATGCGGATGTTATTTATACAGATGTGTGGGTGTCCATGGGCGAGCCGGATGAAGTGTGGGAAGAACGGATCCGTGAACTTACGCCGTATAAGGTGACAAAGGAAGTTATGGCAAATGCGAAGAAAGATGCGATTTTCCTTCATTGTCTGCCGGCGTTCCATGATCTGAAGACCAGGATCGGAAAAGAAATAGGGCAGCGGTTCGGCATTGAGGATATGGAAGTGACAGATGAAGTGTTTGAATCTGAGCAGTCAAAAGTATTTGACGAGGCGGAAAACCGCATGCATACTATAAAGGCAGTGATGATGGCTACATTATGAAAACAGCAATTCTGAAAATGCTCCGTCAGAGCGGCGGCTTTGTATCAGGACAGGAAATCTGCGGAAAACTGGGAGTCTCCAGAACCGCAGTGTGGAAGACCATCCGGCAGCTTCAGGAGGAAGGATATCAGGTGGAGGCCGTCCGGAACAGAGGCTACCGGATGATTGACGGCCCGGATGTGGTAACGGCCGGGGAGATAGAAAGTCTGCTTGATACGGAATGGGCAGGAAAACAGATTGTCTGTTATCCGGAGACGGATTCTACAAATATCCGGATCAGACATCTGGGGGACGAAGGAGCTCCCCACGGTACACTGGCAGTGGCAGACCGGCAGATGGCCGGACGGGGCAGAAGGGGTCGCACCTGGGAGTCCCCGGGCGGATCCTGTATTTATATGTCCCTTCTTCTGCGCCCGGATCTTGCGCCGGAAAAGGCGCCCATGCTTACTCTTGTTATGGCCTGCAGCGTGGCGGAAGGCATAATGGACTGCGCAGATGTGAAGGTGCAGATTAAATGGCCCAACGATATTATTGCCAACGGGAAAAAACTGGCGGGGATTCTGACAGAGATGAGCACCCAGGTGGATTATATCAACCACGTTACCATCGGGGTGGGAATCAATGTAAATTTACAGCACTTTCCTGAGGATATACAGACTGCCACATCCCTTTTCCTGGAGACAGGAGAAAAGAGAAAGCGAGCCCCCATTATTGCGGCGGTTATGAAACGTTTTGAAGAAAACTATAAAATATTTATGCGGACAGAAGACATGTCAGGACTGATGGAAAAATACAGCCGTCTTCTTGTAAATCAGGGACGGGAAGTCCGGATACTGGGAGAAAATGCCGGGTACAGAGCCTGTGCGGAAGGAATCAATCAGAAAGGAGAACTGGTTGTCCGGAAGGAAGACGGCACGGTAGAAAATATATGCGCGGGAGAGGTGTCTGTACGCGGGGTATATGGATATGTCTGAAAATTCCGCCCAAAGGGGACAGACCCCTTTCCAAAAGGGTCTGTCCCCTTTGGGCCAAATTGTCAGAAAGGAGAGTTATGAACGACGAAATTGTATTATGTGCAGCAAGTTCTTATGAGCAGAAGTTTTATCTGAATCCGGAATTTGATGCGCTCCCGGAGACGATTAAGCAGGAGCTGCAAATTATGTGTGTGCTTTATACGGAAGATGTGGGCGGTATTCTGCTTCTTGTGTTTGATGAAGAAGGAAATCTGGAGCTGAAGGTAGATCATGAGGAAAATGATTTTGCTTTCGACGAGATCGGGAGCGTGCTCAAGATCAAGGAGCTTCAGCAGAAGAAGAGGGAACTGTTTGAGTCCCTGGAACTGTTTTTTAAAGTGTTCTATCTGGGGGAAGAGATTGAAGAGTAAGAGGGACGGAAGTACCTGTGTAAGAAACAGGCAGAACATAAAAGAGAGCACATGCGCATGGCGCGGTGCTCTCTTCTTTTACCTGCAGGATTTCTGATACTTTTGATGCAGTTGCTGTTTTATAGTGTTCCGGATGCTCTAAATTGTTTTCAGTACTTCCAGAAGCCGGGAATTATCTTCCGGCATCATGATGCAGAACCGGATAAATTCGCCGTCCAGGCATTGGAAGGAGCTGCAGTCGCGGATCATAAGATTGTTTTTTATGCAAAGCTCAAATACGTCGAAGGAAGTGACATCCGGTTTCAGAATTCTGAGAAGCAGGAAGTTCGCGTACGGGAAATATGGCTTAAATGAAGAAAGTTTTTTTATCTCCCGGTACATTCTGTCCCGTTCCGGGAGAATAAGGCTTCGCGTTCTGCTGATGTATTCCTGATCCCGGAACATGATTTCTCCTGCAAAGGCGCCGATACTGTTCAGCGACCAGGGGATCTGTTTCTCTTTCATCTTTTCAAGAAAGGTTCTGTTTCCGGTAATCCCGTATCCCAGACGCAGTCCCGGGGCAGCGAAGAATTTGGAAACCCCTCGGAGTACCATAAGGTTCGGGTATGTTTTTGTAAAGGGAATAGCTGTGACGGAGTGAATATCCGGGGCAAATTCAGCATAAGTCTCATCTACCATGACGAAGATATCTTTTTCTCTGCAGAAGGAGAGAAGCTTTTCCATATCGCCATTCAAAATGGCGGAAGAGGTAGGATTGTTCGGATTGCAGAGGATAAGAAAATCATACCCGTTATCCAGCACTCGGCACAGATCATCCACATCCAGGGAAAAATCATCCGCTGCATTGAGATGATAGTAGTCCTGTGTGCTGCCGGAAAAGGAAAGTTCCCGGGAGTATTCTGAGTAAGTCGGCCCCAGAACAAGGGTATGTTCCGGCGCGCGTACTTCGATCAGAAGGGCGATCAGTTCGCTGGAGCCGCTGCCGGGAAGAATATAGTCTGCCGGAATATTGCAGTATCCGGCGATAACATTCCGGAGGGCAGTATAATCTCTGTCCGGATAAGAGGAGAGAAGATCCAGATTATCCGCAATCTCTTCCTTTACATGGGAAGAAAGGCCCAGTGGATTAACATTTGCTCCGAAATTTATAATATCCTCTTTTTTCAAATTATAATATTCGCAGATTTTTTCAATATCACTTCCGTGAAATATAGGTTTTGTATCCATTTCTGTATACTCCTTTTTCTGTTAAGTTATACATCTGAAGTTTTCGTACGCATTACATTCTGGTGCATCCCTTCAGCTGTATTCCCGCCAGGATGACGGTTATTTCTCTGTCTCAAAAAGAATACCAAGAGTATTGGGGCCGCAGTGACAGGATATGGTGCAGCTTGCTTTGGTAATGTGAATCTCGTCAAAATGCATGGTTTCTTCAACCGTCTTTTTAACCAGGCTGATGTATTCCCGGGGAATTCCGGAGTGCGTAATAAAAAGAAGTTCCCGGCTGATATCTGTGTAACGGGCCAGTTCATCTTTGACATATCGGACAAGAACCTTGTCCAGAGCGCCGCGGTATTTCTTCCCGACGCCCATACTGCCGTTCCGGTTATCTACCTGAATGCAGGGCTTGAGTTTCAGCACATTGGCGCCCAGCGCTGCGATGGAAGAACAGCGTCCGCCGGCGTGGAGAAATGTAAGTGTATCAAGAATGAAACTGGCATGGCATCTGGAAGTACGTTCTCTGAGGTTCCGGGCAATGGTTCCGGCATCCAGCCCCTGCTGTATCATTTTCCCGGCAGCCACTACAAGGAGGCCGGTTCCGGTTGAAAGATTGCAGCTGTCGATTACGTGAATGTGTCCCAGTTCAGATGCCGCAAGGCAGCAGTTCTGGTATACGCTTGACAGTGCACTGCCCAGATTGATGTGTATAACTTCATATCCCTGTTCAACCCAGGGCCTGAAATGTTCGATATATTCTTCCACATTTACGGCGGCAGTTTTCGGCAGTATTTTTCTGTCGTAGTATGCCTGATATACCTGCTCCGGTGTAATATCTACATTGTCTTTGTAATCTTTCCCGTCCAGAATAATGTGGAGGGGAAAATAATTTACGTGATACCGCTCTTTTAATTCTTCATCCAGATCGCAGGTACTGTCTGCGCTCAGAATAATTTTTTCAGTTGTGCTGATTTCTGACATGATCTGACCTCCCCGGCATAAAATGTCTGTGTGCATGGCGGAAGAAGAAGGTCTGCTTCTGCCTGTTCTGGAGGCTATTATAGCATGATTTTATATGATTCGGTCAGAATAATCAGAAATTCGCGGCCGGATCGAAAAAAAATAATAATAGAGCTGCGGTATAATTTTCCTGGCTGGAAAAGGAATGAAATGGAAGGGGTGGCAAATGTGAATAAACAGTCCAAAAGATTGACAAAAAAATTGTTTATTTTTATAATGTAATCGTGAGTTTATAGAAAGTTTATAAATGGAGATTGAGCTTTGCATTCTCCGGAGAAAAAACTTTTTTAAAACGAATTGGGAAGATATGTTCTACAGCAAAAACTAATACAGGGAGGTAAAGAACATGGCAAGATTTTGTACAAAATGCGGAAGACCATTGAAGGAAGGAGAAGTCTGCAACTGTACTTCGCAGAATGCGAATGCAGGAGGCGCACAGGGCGCCGGAGCACAGCCGGGCGGACAGCAGAACTACCAGCAGGGCCAGCCGGGCGGACAGCAGAACTATCAGCAGGGCCAGCCGGGCGGCATGACAAAGGAAGCAGAGTGGCTGAACAGACAGAAGGATGTCATTATGTCGGGAACAAAGAACATGTTTTCTGAGCTTGTGCCGATTCTTAAGACTCCGGTCAGCAGAGTAAAACAGATATCTGCAACAAACAGCGCTGCAGTTGGCATAGAGTTTATTGTGGCAAAAGCGATTGTCGCATTTGTATTTACTCTTATTGTACTTCTTGTGACCCAGGGAAGACTGAGTGATCTCAGCGGCGGAGAGATAGACGTACCGTTCCTTGCGCCGCTGGTTGCGGTAATTCTGCTCACTGCCGGAATTGATTTCCTGGAAGCAGTGATACTGAAGGCAATAACCGGCGCATTTAACGGAAATACAAGTGTTAACGCAATGATTAACGTTATAGGCGCGAGAGGTGTTTTTGATACTATAATAATTGTTATCGTAATGATTCTGGCGCTTATTTCATTAAAGGTAGCTATTTTTGCAGCGATCTTTTTAAGCCCGATCAGCGTATTTATACAGTACGCAACCTATAAAGAATGCGTGGGCCTCAATGAAAACAGAAAGCCATACGCATATTTTGTCGCAAAGCTCTGCATCACCATTATCAGCGCACTGCTTATCTATTTCCTTTTCAAAGATATCTGTGACGTGGTGCTTGGTTTTGTTGATGTCTTCGGAGCAATATTGAGCGGCGACGAAGGTAACATTCAGGATGCATTTTCGAATATTGGTGAATTATTCAGCGATATATTCGGACTCTAAAGGAAGCGTAGTCTATGAAAAATAAAAAGGCAAAATCTTCACCAGGTTTAATCGCCGCGGTTATCGTGGCCGGTGTGATTGATGTTATTCTTCTTGTGCTTCTGGTTCTGTTTCTTGTATTGCCGGAAGCGGAAAGCGGTAACATGAAGGCGGATGTTCCGAAAGATTTCACGGCAAACTCTGATACATATTATGATATAAAGTATGATAAAGAGTATACGTCAGATGCTTCCGTCAGTTTTTCAGGAGGCAGTGTACAGGAGGGCGGCGCTTCCGACGCGGACTCCGACGATTCAGAAGACGGCGGCAAATACAGTGGTTTTGTATTCCCGGACAGTGATACCACCCTTCTGACTGATGAGGAAATCAGTGAAAAGGTAACGGATGCGGATACATGCAGAAGAGCGGTAAATGAGATCTACGCCCGCCACGGGTATGAGTTTACTCAGCAGGAAAATATTGATTTCTTCAATCAGTATGACTGGTACAGAGACATGGACAAAGAGTCGGATATGGAAAAGGTATCAGCGCAGTTTTCCAAGACGGAAAAGAAAAATGTTGATAAACTTCTCGAATACGAAGACGCTCATGGCTGGAATTAGGAAAGGCGGGTGAAGAGATGTTTTGTCCAAACTGCGGTACAAAAAACGATGATGAAGCTATGTTCTGCGAGGCATGCGGAACCCCTCTGAGAGAGGTAGAGACGCCGGAAGAACAGGAGTTTCAGGGAGATACACCGGCACAGGATCAGCAGCCGGTAAATGAAGGAGCGGCCTGGCAGCCGGGGCCGGAACAGCAGCCGGGAACAGACGGCGGGACAGCCTGGCAGGAACCGCCTTATTCAGATCCGGGATATTACGGAGGGCAGCCTTCAGGCGGTTCTGTGCAGAAACAGAAGAAACCGGTTCCGAAACTGCTGATTGCTGTGATAGCGGAGGCTGTGATTGCCGTAGGTCTGATCGTGGGGCTGGTAAAAGTAACAGGAGACCGGTTTTCTCCTGAGACCACTGCTCTCAATTACTGGAAAGCAGCTATGAACCATGAATGGGGAAAGGCATATGATTACTGCAGTTTCCCCGACAGCGACCTCTTAAGCAAGCAGATGTATGTCAATGCAAATGCAAATAATACCGAGATTGACGATTATGAATCCGTAAGGATTACAGAAGCGTCAGAGGAAGAAAAAGAGTATATGGATAATCTGAGTTCTCTTTCAGACAGCGGAGATTCAGATCAGAGATCGAAGAAAAAGAACAATGATGTAAAGATTTATGCGATAGAGTATCGCCTGAAAGGTTCAGAGGAAAAGAGTTACAGCTATGTAACAGTAACAAAGTCAGATGACAAGCGCTTCCTGTTCTGGGATGACTGGAAGGTAACGTCCTCTGACAGCTGGGCCAGCGGGGTTCAGATGACAATTCCCGAGAATGCGGAAATGTCGCTGAACGGAGTACAGGTAGACAGCTCGGATGCATCTGTGGAAGACGGAATGAAAACAATCACGATTCCGTATCTGTTTACAGGCCAGTATCAGATGACTGTCAGCGAGGAGGGAATGGAAGATTACAACAGTTTCCTTCCGGTTTACAGTTATGGTGTTGACGAGTCTTATATTGAACTGGTTCCATCTCAGGAGACGGTGGAGCAGGTGGCGGCTCAGGCCGGTGACGATATTAAGAAGGTTGTAGAGAGCGCTCTCGAAGGCAAGGATTTCAGCGAAGTAGAAGACTGCTTTACAGAGGAGGCCATTTCCGAGGGCTACGTCAAAGAGGATTATGAGAACCTGGTAGAAAATCTGAAAGGAGACGGCAAGGACAGCGGTGTGGTAACTCTCCAGCTCAATAATATGGATGTTGAGCTTGATTCCCAGCCCAGTTCGTCATACATCGGTCTCTATGTGACAATTGACAAAAAAGAAACCTACCGCCGCTCCTGGAGCGACAGGCCGGGAGAAGATAATTATGAGATAACAGAATATCTCAGTTACGAGAAAGACGGAACCGAGTGGAAATTATCCTATCTCCCAGTGAGTGCGTATGATTTCTGAAAGAAAAATGGAAAAGACAGGAATGGAGTTTTGCTCCGCTCCTGTCTTTTTTGTGCATAATCACTAATATTAAACGTTTAATTTCTATTTGCATATATGACAAATAAATGATAATATTCTAAATATATAATGAAAATAAGAAGGAGTGGTGGAAAGAGGAAAAAAACAGACAGAGTGTAAAACAGGCCTGCCGGCTTTTAAAAAGTTTATAAAACGTTTAATTGCTGGGAATCAGGAATCAGGATTATACTCTGCCGGCTGATACGGATTTCTTTTGCTGCGGAAAAGAAATCAGCAGCAGCCAGTAACTAAAGGGCAGGCATTTGTGCGCAGCTATGATCCGAAGCGTACGTATGCCAGTGGCAGAAAGGAAAAAAGTTATGAAAAAAGGACATTTGGTGAGGAAGAGAGGAATTTCTCTGCTGCTGTCCGCGGCTATGGTAGCGACCACTCTGTCGGTTATACCGCCGGCGGAAGCCGAGGCAGCACCTTCATCCGATGAGATCTCCAATGCAAGCCTGACAGCTGAGATCGGAGACCTGGGCCAGATTTCTTCTCTGACAATTAACAACAACAGGAAAAACAGTTATGGACAGGATGTGAATTTTGTTCTGCCCAATGATTCGTCAGGTCAGAATAATGAGGCTCATCAGTGGATGGGAGAAATGATCTTTTCCTACAGAACAAGCAAGGACGGAACTTTCCCGGAAGACCGGAGCGGATTTGTGGAAGTAGATACAAACCGTACTCTGGCAGCCGGCGGTTCCACAACGTACGATAATGCATCTGAGAATCTGGAGTCTAATCCTTACATTGAAAAAGATGTAGAGGATGACAAAGTGGAAGTTACCTTTAAGGGACAGGATCTGGATTCTACGGACGCGCGTACAATGAAGGGATTCGATGTACAGTCAGTCTTTGATATGGGGACAGATGACGGTTCCATGCTCTGGTCCATTACACTGGAGAACACAAGTGATCAGTATATCGAATTCGGCGATGTGGGACTTCCCATGCCGTGGAACAACAAGTATGCGAACATCAATGATACTTACAACAACCGGATGACGGTACATACTTTTGCAGGTGCAGACAGCGGATATGCATATGCCATCCGTACCAGCGGCGAAGGAAACTATATGATGTTTACTCCTGTACCGGAGAGCGACGCGAGAATTGAGTACATTGATCAGTGGATCGGAAGCACAGGCGGCGGAATGAACGGTGTACAGGGAACCCGTAACGGTAATCTGTACGCAAACTGGACAAGCGATACCGGCGGCTGGTTCCCGGGTCTCCAGGTATATTACATTCATTCAAAGGATATCCAGAAGACAGGCCGCGGATACTTTACAGATGCTACAAGCCTTGTGCTGAAGCCGGGCGAGAGCAAGACATATCAGTTCAAGTTCTCTGCAGTCCGCGCAGGCGACAATACGCCGCAGAACAGTGCCCAGGATCCGAATAACGCATCGGATTCTGTAGAAGAGCGTGAGAACAATCAGCGCTCGATCATGTATGATTCAGGAATGATTGATGCAATTGCAGTGCCGGGATTCCAGACCGCGATCAATATGCCTACAGAGCTGGATCTGCACTATGATCCGAGCAGGATCACAGACGTAAATGTAGACATCCAGTGTGTGCATGAAAATGATCCGTGGGATGAAGAACACATTCCGGAACAGGTGGACGGAATGGTAAATAACTCCCGTACAACAGAGCATTCAGATACAGATTCAGCTACATTAAAAAGATCTGTAGAAGTGAACGGAGAATGGCACAATATTTACGAACTGAATTTCGGATGTATCGGAAACAACAGTGTGCGCGTGGAGTACAAACTGGACGGCCAGGAGAAGTTTACGCAGTTTGAGTTTAACGTACTGGAAGAACTGGACCAGACGATCGAAGCACATTCTGATTTCATGGTAAATGAAACACAGGATAACGATCCGGACAGCGATACCTATGGAATTTACAGTGACTGGTATCTTTCCAGCGGTAAAGACTCAAGCCAGAGAACACACTGGGGCGATGACTGGAGCCATGATAATATTAACTTTATGACAATGAAGAACTATCTGGATCCGGAAGCAGACGAGGTAGAGTCCATTGAGAAATACCTGATTGATTTCATGTGGAACACATACATGAAAAATACACAGGATAATTATATGGTAGCGAACTATCTGAGTGCGTCAGGTGCGTATAGCGATACAAGCTCTCCGTATACAAGAACGTATTCCGAAATGATGGAAGTTACCGGATTCTTCAATATGTACCGGATTGAGAAGGCATACCCGGATCTGCTCGATTACCGGGAGCCGGCAGAATGGTATCTGGATAAAGCATACAATATTTACTACAACCGTGTGGGAACCGGAGAGATCGGATTCTACGGCGAGCAGCAGGTGCCGCAGATCATTGAGGCTCTGCGTGAGGAAGGCATGACGGAAGAGGCAGATAATCTTCAGGAAAAATTTGCTCTGAGAAAGGGAACCAATATGGCAAATGCCGCATATCCTTATGGCTCAGAGTTTGAGTATGATAATACCGGCGAGGAAGGCGCATATGCTGCCGCAAAAGCACTGATCGAGTATTATCCGGATAATGCAAATGTAGACAAGGCCCTCAGCAACATGGAAAGAGCTGAGTGGAAGACCCGTGCAATGCGCGGTATTCAGCCTACATGGTATTATTACGCTGATCCCGTATTCCGTGGAGGCGAGAGCTGGTGGAACTTCCAGTATACGGCATCCCTTGCAGGATCCATCATGGACGACTGGCTGCGTTACCAGGACAACGGCTGGGATACAGATTCCAGCGCATGGGCACAGCGTGTGAACTACGCGGCGAAGCTTTCCAACTTCAACGCAGTTAATATGGGGCAGATTTCCGAAGATTCTGTAGGTTCTGTAAGCTGGAGATATACAGCATCCAAAGGCGGCCAGGGCGCGCAGAATGTAAACGACGGCGGAACCCGTGTTATGAACAACGGATGGAATGATTTCTCCGGCGAGAGTGATGAAGGACTTTATGGTTCTCTGCTGCGGATCAGCGCAGATGTAACAACAGATCCGATTTTCGGCCTTACAGGTTACGGCGCTGAAGTATCCAAAGACGGAAGCCGCTATACAGTGACTCCGCTGGACGGAATCGGCAAGAAAATCAATATCATTGATGACAAAATATATGTAGAACTGGAGCAGGATTCCTGCACAAAAGCTGTAATCGATGAGAGCGGCAATTATATTGGCCTGACTGTAAGCAATACAACAGGTACAGAACATCTGTCAAAGATTACGTTAAGCGGAGCAGGTGTCGGAGACGGTTACTACAGTGTGAAGGTGAATGGGGAAGCAGGCGAGCAGTGCTATGTATCCGGAAATGAAGGCATCGCATATGCAGTTGTTCCTGCAGGAAAGTCCGCTGAGATTACCATCGAGAAGATGGACGGCGGAGAGAACCAGGCGCCGAAGATCTATTCTGTTAAGACAGACGAGGAGCCGCAGGCTCTTGTACCGTTCCGTATGGAGGCTTCCGCATATGACGATGGAGCACCGGACGGAACTCTGACCTACAAATGGGAAGTTACAGAAGCGCCGGAAGATGCAGAACTTGCATTTGACGCTGACGACAACCCGTATGCAGAAGTAACGGCAACTCTTGCCGGACGGTATACGGTGAAACTGACAGTAAGCGACGGCGTTCTGAGCGCTGAGAAAGAGATCACTCTCAACGTAGGTGAGGGACCGGAAAAGAACGCGCCGGTAATTACAGAAGCATCCGGCGTACAGAATCCGACCAATACTACAGTAGCCGAACTGAGCGGTTCTGCCAAAGGCGATTCCATATATGGAAATGAGCTGGAGTATAAGTGGACCGTGATTGATCAGCCGGACGGCGGAAATGCAGTTCTTGCAAATGCGGATCAGCCGGATGCCATGATGAAGGCATACAAACCCGGAACTTATACCGTACGGCTTACTGTAACAGACAGAAAGTCAACCGTTTATGATGAGGACATATCTTCATACAAAGATGTTGTAGTTGAGATGACAGGCAATGTGGACGGTATCGAACGGGCCGGCACTGTAATTACACAGGTCGGTACGGCGCCGCAGCTTCCGGAATCCCTTGAAGTGATTCATCCGGACGGAACCGTTCAGGACAGCGCCATCACATGGGATGCCGTTTCAGAAGACAGCTATGCTGAAAAAGGCAGCTTTGCGGCAGGCGGAACAGTAGACGGAACGGACATGCGTGTGGAAGTAACCGTTATGGTTGTCGAGGGAGAAGCGGCAAATGTCGCTCTTATCGCACAGCCCAGCGCTATTATCAACACACCGCAGGATCTGGGCGGCGTGGCAGGACTCAATGACGGTTATGATCCCACAAGCTCCAGAGATACGTCTCACGGCGTATGGCATAACTGGCTCGGAGAACAGGGAGCTGACGCCTGGGTACAGTATGACTGGGATTCTGAGGTTACGATCTATCAGTCCAACGCATACTACTATACAGATGGAAACTTTGTTCCAAAGGAAGTATGGTATGAGTATAAGGACGCCAACGGAGAGTGGCGCCCGCTTCCGAACGTACAGGGATGCGGTACGGAGCTGAACCAGTATAATGTGACCACCTTCGATCCGGTTACAACAACATCAATCCGTATGAATATGTCACCCAAGACACTGGGATGCGGTGTGATTGAATGGCAGGTTCTCGGCTATGCAGAAAATGTAATTGACAAGACACAGTTAAGACGTGTGATTGAGACCGCGAATGCGCTGGATCTGTCACTGTTTGACGCAACAGAAGATCAGCTGGCTGAACTGCAGGCTGCAATTGATGAAGCGCAGCGGATCAGCGACAGCAGCGATACGACACAGGAAGAAGTAGATGCAGCAGCGGCAAAACTTGCGAACCTGATTCTGTCGCTTCCGACAGCAGACGGTAATCTGGCTTACAGCGCAAGCGCATCCACAAGCTATGTATCTTCCTGGGAAAATCTGTCAGCGGTAAATGACGGACGGATTCCGGAAAATTCACACAATCCGTCAATACCCAGATACGGCACATGGGGAAATTCAAGTTCCTACGAAACAGTTACTTATACATGGAATTCTGAAGTGACATTAAACGGTGCCGACATTTACTTCTGGTATGACGGAGATGAAGGTAATTATTCCAACGGCGGAATCAACGCGCCGAAAGAGTATTATTATGAATACCTTGACAGTGAAGGAAACTGGCAGAAGGTAGAAAACCCGTCCGCATATGATATTGCGATGGACGGATACAATAATACGACATTTGATGAAGTTACAACAACAGCGATCCGCATAACCATGATGAAACAGGCCAACGATGGAAACGGCGTGGGAATCATGGAGTGGAAGGTATACGGCACGGTAGCTCCGCTGCCGGAGGAAAAGACCAATATTGCTCCGCTGGCAGCTGTGTCCGGCATCTGCAATTATGACGGACAGGACGGCAGACCTTATGATCAGGGCGGTCTCCCGAAGATGAATGATGAGATCGATCCTGCATCCTCCAGTGATCTGTCAAACGGAGCATGGATCAACTGGAATGACCGCTATGATGCCGACGGCAATATTCAGAATGCATGGGTTGCATACACCTGGGATGAACCGATGATCCTGGACAGCACGGATGTATATTACTTTACAGACAATGGCGGTCATAAGATGCCGGAATCTGTTACATTCGAGTATCTGAATGACGACGGAGAGTGGACAGAGCTTACAGACGTTACACCGGGATGCGAGGCAGACCGGTATAATACAACAGAGCTTGGCGGCATCCGTACAACAGCACTCCGCATGACAATGGAGCCGCAGTTCTTAAATGACAACGATCCGGCATGCGGCGTAGGCGTTATTGAGTGGAAAGTATATGGCTCTGCTGCAGGCAGCGAAGAGAAGCCGGTTATGAAAGACGCTCTCAATGCTGCAATTGAAGAAGCTGAAAAGAGAGTGGAAGCGGATTATACGGCAGACTCCTGGGCTGAGTTCGCAAGAGCTCTTGAAAATGCGAAGAACGTAGCAGCGGATGAGAATACGGATCAGACGGCAGTTGACGAGGCAACCGCTCTTCTGAATGAAGCAATGGGCGCACTTGTTGCAGCGGAACCGGAACCGCCGGCAGAAGCGGACAAGACAGCTCTTGAAGCACTGATCAAGGAAGCAGAAAGCTATAACAGGGCAGATTATACAGAGGAAACATGGGCAGCATTTGCAAAAGCACTTGCGGATGCACATCGTGTAAATCTGGATGCAGCGGCAGATCAGGAAGCAGTTGATCAGGCGGCAGACGCCCTTCAGGCTGCAATCGACGGTCTTGAAAAAGTCCGTGAAGATGTGAATCTTGATGCAATCCGCGATCTGATCGCCGGGGCTGAGAAGCTCAATAAGGATGATTATACGGCAGAGAGCTGGGAAGCAATGCAGAACGCTCTGACAGACGCGGTTGCTGCAGCAAATGATCCGGATGCAACGCAGGATCAGATTGATGCGCTGGCGGCAGCGCTTAAGGATGCCATTGAGGCACTTGAGAAAGCAGAACCGGGAAAAGAACCGGGAAAAGAACCGGGAGAAGAGCCGGGAGAAGAGCCGGGCGATAAGCCGGGACAGAAACCGGGCGGCGGACCGGGTGAAAAACCGGACGGAAATACCGGAAACGGATCAGATAAAGATCCCAGCGGAAACGCCGGATCAGGCGTGGACAAAGAGCAGAATACCGAAGCTGCTGTACAGACCGGAGATAACAGTCCGGTTATGGCTTACGGCATGCTTGTCGTAATTACGGCAGCAGGTATTGTATGGATTGTCGGAATGAGAAGACGCCGCGGATAAAATGGCAGAGCGTATGGTCATATTCCGATAACTGAGAACCGTACCGGCAGCACAGACTGCCGGTGCGGTTTTTTGACGCCGCGTATTCTGCGGAGAAACTGCAGAAGATATCCGGGGATTTTCACTGATTTTTTGGGATCCGGAAAATTCTGGGACATTGAAAAATGTGTCCCAAATATGTTATTCTATATAAAGAATGCAGGAGGATCCGGGCTTGAAGAAGGTTGATCATTTTATCGAAGGGGAACAGGAATGGTAACTATCAAAGAGATTGCACAGAGATGCGGTGTTTCCATCGCAACAGTGTCCAATATATTAAACGGCAAGCCGAATGCAAGCGAGGCTACAAGACAAAGAGTTCTGCAGGTTGTGAAAGAGCTGAACTATACGCCCAACAGCATTGCCAAGAATCTGAAGCTGAAAAAGAGCCAGGCAATTGGTGTGGTCGCGGAAGATCTTACGGTTTTCTGTACTCCCGGCATTATTGACGGAATTACACAATGCTGCGAAGAAAGAGGATATCATGTTCTTCTGACCAATCTCCGTCTGTATAAGAAATATCAGGATGCCTACTATGCAAATGACTCTTTCGTAAAAATTGTGGAGAAGGAAATCCGGGAGCTTCTCTCCAAACAGGTGGATGGGATTATCTATGTGACAGCTCATGAACGGATTCTGAGAAAATGTCTTCCGGAGCATCTTCCGGTTCCCGCCAGCATGGCCTACGGCTACAGCAAATCAGAAGAATATCCGTCTGTCGCTGTCGACGATAAAAACGGGGCGTATACTCTGATCCGCTATCTGACCGAGCGGGGCCATCGGTCTATCGGGGTGATTACGGGAAAGGAAGAGAGTATTCACACCCACGACAGACTCCGGGGATATCAGAAGGCTCTGTATGACCAGAAGATATTCTTCGACCCGGATATTGTAGTACAGGGAAACTGGAATCGGGAGAGCGGTTATCAGCATACCGACTATCTGCTGTCCAGAGGCGTGACGGCTATTTTCTGTATGAACGATATTATGGCCGGCGGAGTCTATGACCGTCTGGAGGAAAGAGGAATTCTCCCGGGAAAAGATATCTCCGTAGTAGGCTTTGATAACCGGGATCTGTCCAATTATTATAAACCGCCTCTTACCACGATCTCTCTTCCGCTCAGCAGTATCGGCTACACAGCCTGCAGGGTTGTAATTGATATGATAGAGCAAAAGGAACGGGGAGAGGAAGAAACAGGGACGCAGGGTCCGAGAGAAATACATGAAGCCTGTACGCTTCTGGCCAGAAATTCAGTCGTAGATCTGAGACCGCCGGGAGAAAAGGACAGTACAGAGAAAAATCAAGGTTAATATCAGGATGTTAATGTAAAATAGTTAAACTACCGGAAATAAGTGCACAAAAAGCTGAAAAGAAATTTGTGCACTTATTATAATGTTAAACGATATATTATGCGTTTTATTGACAAAACAGGTAGTCTATGATATAAAAAATAACAGTAAGAGAAGATGATTACGCAGATTTATAGAGCTTTTTTTAAAACGCGTAATTATTTTTTTGCAGAATTTGTTAAACGTTTAATTAGACGTTGGAAACGGAAGGAGAGTTATGAAAAAGGCAGCGAATTCAAGTATTTCTCTGAAAAATATCCATATTTCGGATGCGTTCTGGAGAAAGTACATCAGACTGGTAAAAGATGTAATTATTCCATACCAGTGGGACATTCTCAATGACAATCTGGAAGGCGTGGAGACGAGCCACTGCATTGAAAATTTCAGGATTGCTGCGGGAGAAAAACAGGGCGAGTATTACGGCGCTGTTTTTCAGGATACAGACGTGGCAAAATGGCTGGAGGCAGTCGGATTTGTTCTGAATTTTGAGAGAGATGAAAAACTGGAAAAACTGGCGGACGAGGTCATAGACCTGATCGGACGCGCTCAGCAGCCGGATGGATATCTGAATACATATTTCACAATCAAAGAACCGGGACTGCGCTGGAAAAACCTTACAGAAGGCCACGAGCTTTATACTGCAGGCCACATGATCGAAGCGGCGGTGGCGTACTATGAATCCACGGGCAAGAAAAAGTTTCTTGAAATTGTATCAAAATTCGCGGATCTGATCTGCAGAACATTCGGCCCTGAAGAAGGAAAGATCCATGGATATCCCGGACATCAGGAGATTGAGCTGGCTCTGGTCAAACTGTACCGGGTTACAGGAAAAGAGAAGTATCTGGAAATGGCCGGATATTTTATCGACGCCCGCGGACAGGGGGAAAATTATTTCCTGAAAGAAATTAAGTCGGAAAACTACAAACTGCTTATGCCGGAATTCGTCAATTATGACCCGGTTTATTCCCAGTCCGATCTTCCGGTCCGGGAACAGCAGAAGGCGGAAGGCCATGCTGTGCGTGCGGTCTATATGTACAGCGCGATGGCGGATCTGGCCTGTGAGTATGAGGATAAGACACTGTTTGATGCCTGCAGCAGGCTGTGGAACAATATTGTAAATAAGCAGATGTATATTACAGGCAGTATCGGATCTTCCGGAATACTGGAGCGTTTTACAACAGACTATGATCTGCCCAATGACTATAATTATTCGGAAAGCTGCGCCTCAATCGGACTGGCCATGTTCGGCAAGAGAATGGCGGATCTTACGAAGGACGCGTCTTATATGGACACGGTAGAGAGGGCACTGTACAATACACTGCTTTCAGGCATTGCCATGGACGGAAAGAGCTTCTTCTATGTAAATCCGCTGGAAGTATGGCCGCCCAGCTGTATGCCGAAAACATCCAAAGAACATGTAAAGCCGGTGCGTCAGACCTGGTACGGAGTGGCATGCTGCCCGCCGAATATTACAAGAACACTGGCATCACTCGGACAGTATATTTATTTTCAGGAGAAGGACAGGATTTATACAAATCTCTACATATCCAACCAGGCAGATGTGGAAATGAACGGTGTGAACTTCCATCTGGAGCTGAGCGGTGATTTTCCATGGAAAAACCAGATGAAGTTTCAGATCCGCGCGGAGAGGGAGGCGCAGGCAGCGTTCTATTTCCGGATTCCCGCGTATGCGCGTGAATTCACGATCCGGAAAGACGGACAGAATGTTGAATTTACGGTCGAGAACGGATACGCGAAAGTAGAGGGCAGCTTCCGTGACGCTGTACTGGAGATCTCTTTTGAGGCTCCGGCGGAATTTGTTCACGCAAATCCTCAGGTGCGGGCAGATTCCGGCAAGACGGCGCTGGTGAAAGGTCCCCTTGTATACTGCCTGGAAGAGGCGGATAACGGTCCGAACCTGGCATCCGTGTTTGTACAGTCGGATCAGGAGATACAGGAGGTGTATGAGAGAGGACATCTTGGAGGATGTTCGGTTCTTAAGGTTCACGGAAAGAAGCTTTCTGAGGACAGCTGGGACGGACAGACTCTGTACAGGAGGGGAGGCCCGCCTGTCCTTGAGGAGACGGAGCTGACTTTTGTCCCGTATGGTTACTGGGGAAACCGGGACAAAGGCGAGATGCTTGTCTGGGTAAAAGAATTATTGAGATAGGAGGAAAAAGGAAATGAAGAAATTTTTGTATTCCAAAAAGGCGGCGCCGTACATATTTATCCTTCCGTTTGTGGTGACCTTTGCGGTGTTCTGGATTGTTCCCCTGATTAAGTCGGGAATTATGAGCACGCAGAAGATTCTGCCCGGCCAGGAAACATTTATCGGGCTGGATAATTTTACCCGTCTTCTGGGAGACAGAGTGTTCATGACAGCCGTGGCAAACAGCTTTAAATACATGATATTTACGCTGATCCTGCTTATTCCGATTCCAATGCTGCTGGCGTGCATGGTGAACTCAAAACTGGTGAAGGGAAAGATAAAAGGATTTTTCAAATCATCCTTATTTATTCCGGCTCTGACTTCCGTTGTAGTTGCAGGTACGATTTTCCGTCTGATTTTCGGCGAAATGGATACAGCGCTTATGAATCAGTTTATCGGCCTGTTCGGCGCGGAACCGATCAAATGGCTGAAGGGAGCGACAACAGGATTTATCGCGCTTCTGACACTGGCATGCTGGCGCTGGTGGGGCGTCAACATGATGTATTTCCTGTCCGGTCTGCAGAGCATTCCGGAGGATTATTATGAGGCGGCTTCCATAGACGGCGCGTCAACCTGGCAGAAGTTTATAAAAATTACGATTCCCCAGCTCAAGCCGACCCTGGTTTATGTACTTACAATCAGTATCTACGGCGGTCTGGCAATGTTCAATGAAAGCTACATGCTGTATCAGGGCAACAATTCCCCGAACAACATCGGACTGACCATCGTAGGATATCTGTACCGGCAGGGAATTGAGAAAAACGATATGGGATATGCAAGTGCCGTGGGCGTTGTGCTGCTGGTAATCGTCCTTGCCATCAATATTGTGCAGCTGACCGCGACCGGAACCTTTAAGAAGGAGGAGGACAGATAATGAAAAAGAACAAAGGCAGTAAACTGTTTGCAAAAATCTGTATGGTTTTCTTATTTCTCCTGATTGCGGTTATGGTTCTTCTTCCGTTCTGGGCCATCTTTGTGGGAACCTTCCAGGAAGGCAGTATGCTGATCCGGTATGGCCTGAATCTGAAGCTGGATTTTTCAACTGCCAATTTTGACAACTGGATCATGCTCTTTACGGATTCAGGGGATTATTTTACATGGTTCTTTAACAGTGTAATTCTGACAGTGGCGCAGGTGGTGCTGACCCTGCTGATCAGTGCATTTGTCGCATATGGTTTCGCGGCGTATGAATTCAGATTTAAGAATTTCTTCTTTGTCTGCGTTCTTCTGATTATGTCAGTGCCCTTCGAGATGATTATGCTTCCGCTGTATGTACAGATCAATGATATGGGGCTTTCAGACAGCTATGCGGCGGTACTGCTTCCCTTCATTGCCAATGCCATGACGATCTTCTTCTTCCGTCAGTACCTTTCGGGAATGCCCAAGGAGATCATTGAGGCGGGAAGAATTGACGGAGCGACGGAGTATGGAATTTTCTTCAAACTGATCATGCCGATTATGAAGCCGTCCTTTGCGGCTATGGCGATCCTGAACGGTATGAACAGCTGGAACAACTTCCTCTGGCCTCTGCTTGTACTGCGTTCCAGCACCAAATATACACTTCCGATCGGACTGAATACTCTGATCACACCGTATGGGAACAATTATGATCTTCTGATCGTCGGTTCGTTCTTCTCCGTGCTGCCGATCCTGATCCTGTTCCTGTTCTTCCAGAAATACTTTATCGAAGGAATGACGGCGGGAGCCGTAAAAGGTTAATGCAGTTTCTTTTTGCTGCGTCATTACGACAACAGGAGGTATCTATACATGAGAAAAGCAAAAATGATTGTAGACAAGGCGTTTAAAGTGGCGCCTGTGGACAAAAGGATCTACGGTTCCTTTATCGAACATCTGGGAAGGGCGGTTTACGGAGGCATTTATCAGCCGGGCCATCCGTCCGCAGATGAAAACGGATTCCGCAAAGATGTAATCGAACTGGTCAGAGAGCTGAATGTGCCCATTATCCGCTATCCCTGCGGAAACTTTGTATCCAACTTTTTCTGGGAAGACAGCGTGGGACCGTTAAGCGAGAGAAAACCAAGACTGGAACTTGCGTGGAGAAGCCTGGAGCCCAATACATTCGGGCTGGGGGAATTCGCAAAGTGGACCAGGAAAATCGGAGCGGACACAATGATGGCGGTGAATCTGGGAACAAGGGGAACTGCAGACGCCTGCAACCTCCTGGAATACTGCAATCATCCCTCGGGAACAAAATACAGTGATCTGAGAATCAGCCACGGGATAAAGGATCCGTATAATATCAAACTCTGGTGCCTGGGAAATGAGATGGACGGAGAGTGGCAGCTTGGACGAAAGACAATGGATGAGTACGGACGGCTGGCAGAGGAAACGGCAAAGGCAATGAAATTAATTGATCCGTCAATTGAGCTTGTCTCCTGTGGAAGCTCTTTTATGGAAATGCCTACATTCCCGCAGTGGGAAGCCACAACTCTGGAATATGACTACGATTACGTAGATTATATTTCGCTCCACCAGTACTACGGAAACGCAGAGAATAATACGGACGATTATCTGGCCAGGGCGGAGGACATGGATGCTTTTATCCGGACGGTGACAGCTGCCTGTGACTTTGTAAAGGCCAAGAAACGCAGCAAGAAGACGATCAATTTAAGTTTTGACGAGTGGAATGTGTGGTTCCATTCTAAGAGCGAAGAAGAAGATATCACAACCAATCATCCATGGCAGGTTGCGCCCCATCTGCTGGAAGACCACTATAACTTTGAGGATGCGCTGATGGTGGGACTGATGATGATCACGCTGCTCAGACATGCGGACCGGGTAAAGATCGCATGCCTGGCACAGCTTGTCAATGTAATTGCTCCTGTCATGACGGAGACGGACGGATGTGCATGGCGGCAGACGATTTATTATCCCTTCCTTCATGCTTCAAAATACGGCCGCGGCACGGTGCTGGAGCTTCTGACCGACAGTCCGTCCCATCAGACAAAAGAGCACGGGGAAGTCAGCGACATTGTAGCGGTATCTGTGTTTAATGAAGAAAAAGAAGAACTGGCTATATTCGCGGTAAACCGCAATCTGGAAGAGGATATTGAGCTGACTGTGGATGTAAGAAGCTTTGAAGGTTATAAACCGCAGGAACAGATTGTTCTTGCCTGCGATGACCTGAAGGCGGAAAACAGAGCGGCAGGAGAAAAGGTAGCTCCGGTTCAGAAACCATGCGGAAAGGCAGAGGACGGCTTCCTGACAACCGTACTTGGCAAAGCGTCATGGAATGTAATCAGACTCGTAAGAAGTTAAACGTATTATATATCCAAAAAATTATATAATATGCATAAAAAATGACAAATAGAATAGTGCATAGTAGATAAATTTGATAAATAAACGTAAAAAAATATTTACAAACGTTCTGCTATGTGCTATATCTATAAATAACAAGTAAAACGTTTAATAAAGGGAGGAAAAAAGATGAACAAGAAAAAAGCAATAGCCCTTGTCCTTGGCGCTGCAATGTTGGTTGGAAGCCTGACAGGCTGCGGCGGAAACAAATCCGAAGAGCCGAAGAAAACCGCAGACGGCGAAACAGTTCTGGATTTCTGGACATTTACAGAGATTCACGGTGATTTCTATAAGACTATGGCTGAGAAGTGGAATGAGGCAAATCCGGACAAGAAAGTAAGCATCAATGTAAACGTTATGCCTTACGACGATATGCACAACAAACTGCAGATCGCTCTGAATTCCGGAGAAGGAACACCGGATTTCGTTGATATCGAGCAGGGTAAATTCGCGAACTTTACCCAGGGCACACCGGCGCTGATGGATCTGACAGAAGCTGCCAGCCAGTATACAGCTGACGGAAATATCGTTCAGTCCCGTCTGGATCTTTACAGCAAAGACGGAAAACTGTACGGACTTCCGACACATGTAGGTGCGACAGTTGCTTTCTACAACACAGAACTTCTTGAGGCGGCAGGAATTGATTATAAGACAATCGAGACATGGGATGACTTCAAAGAAGCAGGAAGCAAATATTATGAAGAAACCGGAAAATATCTGGGAACAGCAGACACAAGCGCTCTGTGGACAGAGAACCTGCTGATGGCTGAACTGGGCGGCGAGTATACAGACGGTGATAAGGTTACTGTAAACAGCCCGGAGATGGTTGAGACTATGACAATCCTGAAAGACCTCTATGACGCACACGCAATCGGAACTGTACCGGGAGGAAACCCGGACAAGGAAGAAGCTTACGGCGCATTTAACAGCGGCGATTTCGCATGCGCGATCATGCCGATGTGGCAGATGTCAAGATACACAAGCTATATGCCGGATCTGTCAGGCAAAATCGCTATCGCGGTTGCACCGCAGCTTGAGAGCGGACAGAAAGTATCTGTCGGCGGCGGCGGAACAGGTACAGCAGTTGTAGCGGACAAACCGAATTCCGAACTTGCAGCTGAATTCCTGGCATATGCGAAACTGTCTGAAGACGGAGCTATTGAGATCTGGAACATGCTTGGATTCGATCCCTGCAATACAACCGTATGGGACAATGAAGAAGTAACAAATAATCCGGATAACCAGTACGTGAAGTACTTCCAGAACAATCCGTTTGATGTCCTCAAAGAGATCAGAGACAGCATCGTCGGACTGAAGTCTCACGCATCTGCTTCTTATCCGTCCATCAACAACATGTTCACAACTGTAACACTGAACTCTATCTTTGAAGATGGAACAGATGTAAAGACCGCTCTGGATCAGGCACAGGCTGACCTGCAGAACGAGCTGGGACAGTAAGCCGGATAAGAACTACTGCTATGATGAACACAGACAGAGAAGCAGAACACGGATACCAGATCGTTTCCTTCTCTGAAGGGGAAAAAGGAAAAAAACATACATAAATAAATCCGCGGAACCGTAACTGGACGCAGCAGATGAAGCACAGCTTACACTGCAGACAGAACGGTTCCGTGGATTTTTTTTCTCACAGAAATTTAAATATGATAGAATAAAGAGGATGAACGAAAGGTCCGGTATTTAGCAGAAAAAGTCAGAAGGACAGCAAAAGATAAGAAGGTGACAGAATGTATATAGCAGATTTACATATCCATTCCAGGTATTCCAGAGCTACCAGCAAAGACTGCACTCCGGAGCATCTGGATCTGTGGGCCCGCCGCAAGGGGATCCAGATTGTGGGGACCGGAGATTTTACCCATCCGGCCTGGAGGCAGGAACTGGAAGAGAAACTAAAGCCCGCGGAGGAAGGGCTCTATGTACTGAAAGAGGAGTACCGTATCAGGGACGGCAGTGTACCCGGAGAGCAGATCCCGCGGTTTGTTATCACCGGAGAGATCAGCTCCATCTACAAGAAAAACGGCCGGGTGAGGAAAGTACACAGCCTGATTCTGCTTCCCGGGCTGGAAGACGCCCGGCGGATATCCGCAAGGCTGGAACAGATCGGCAATATTCATTCCGATGGACGCCCGATTCTGGGACTGGACTGCCATGATCTGCTTGAGATTGTACTGGAACTGTGCCCCTCTGCCGTTTATGTGCCGGCTCATATCTGGACGCCTCATTTTTCTTTGTTCGGCGCGTTTTCCGGATTTGATACAGTGGAGGAGTGCTTTGAGGATCTGACACCGTACATCCATGCCATGGAGACAGGACTGTCCTCTGATCCGCCTATGAACTGGCGGGTGTCCGCCCTTGACCGGTATCAGCTGATCTCCAATTCCGATGCCCACTCTCCGGCAAAACTGGGAAGGGAGGCCAACCTCCTGGACTGTGACATGTCTTATGAGGGGCTGGCCCGGGCAGTCCAGACCGGAGAAGGGCTTTACGGAACCATAGAGTTTTTTCCGGAGGAAGGCAAGTATCATATGGACGGGCACCGGAAGTGCAATCTGTGCCTGACTCCTTCCGAAACTATGAGGTACGGGGGAAAATGTCCGGTGTGCGGCCGGAAACTGACGGTCGGAGTCTCCCATCGTGTGGAGGAACTGGCAGACCGGCAGGAGGGCTACATCCGGGAAGGCGCAAAGGCATTTGAGAGTCTCGTCCCTCTTCCGGAGGTAATCGGCGCTTCTGTGGGCAGTTCGGCTGCTTCGAAAAAAGTGCAGAAAGAGTATGAAAAAATGCTGGAACAGCTGGGTGCGGAATTTGAGATCCTCCGGAATCTTCCCCTGGAGGATATCCGGCAGGTGTCCGGCGGAAGGATCGCCGAAGGAATCCGGCGGCTGCGGAGCGGAGAGGTAGAGCGGATTCCGGGATTTGACGGAGAGTACGGGATCATCCGGCTGTTCTGTGAGGATGAACTCCATAATATGGAAGGGCAGATGGACTTTTTTGACCTGCTTGGCGGTATGGCCGTTGCAGGGAGGAAAACAGATAAAAAGAAAAACGCCGGAGAAACCGAATCTATCCGGAAAGAAGAAAATACCGGGAAAACCAGAGGCGCGGCAGCAGCGGAAAACAGCGGACAGAATGAAATGCCGCAGGGGAGGCCGGCGGAAAGCCCGGAGAAAGCGAACCCGGCGGCCCGTGCAGTGCTGAATCCGGAGCAGCAGCATGCCGTTGACTCTGTTTCTGCCAGAATTGCAGTAAAGGCCGGGCCGGGGACGGGAAAAACAAAGACGCTGACGTCCCGGATTCAGTACCTTCTCGAGCATCGGCGGGTCAGTCCTTCCGAGATTACCGCGGTAACATTTACGAATCAGGCGGCGGAGGAGATGAGACAGCGTCTGGGAAAAGCAGCGGGAAAGAAACAGGGGGCCCGTTCGGTTCTGATCGGTACATTTCATGGAATCTGTCTGGAATTCCTGAAAGATCAGGGAGAGGACTTCTGCCTGGCAGGAGAGGGCGAGCTGAAACGTCTTGCCGGTCTTGCGGCAGAGGAAACCGGGCTGACCGGCGGCATAAAAATGTTCCTGGAGAAAGTTTCCCGCTGGAAATCCGGCATGACAGATACGAAAGAGACGTCCGGCCTGTCAGATCCTGTGTGGAAAGAGACATTTGAAAATTATGAGAACCGGAAAAAAGAGCAGAAGCTGTACGATTTTGATGATCTGCTTCTCTGCGCTGCAGACCGGTTTGAGCAGGGACAGATTCCGGAAAAATGGCAGAAACGGTTCCGTTATCTTCTGGTTGACGAGTTTCAGGATATTAACCCGGTTCAGCAGCGTCTGATCCGCATCTGGAGCAGCCGAGGCAGGGAACTTTTCGTTATCGGAGATCCGGATCAGGCCATTTACGGATTCCGGGGTGCAGATCCCCGGTGTTTTGAACGGCTGGCAGAGGAAAACGCAGATCTGGAAGTGATCCGCCTGAAAGAAAACTATCGGTCTTCGCCTCAGATTATAAATGCGGCGGCAGCTCTCTGGAACAGGAATAAGGAGGAAAGCCTGCATCCCAACCGCCCGGATGGAGCGCCGGTCCGCCTGGTGAAGGCGGCAGGTCCTATGGGAGAAGCCATATTTATCGCAAAAGAAATCAACCGCATGGCGGGAGGAATCGGGATGCTGGAGGCCCACCAGGCAGCATGGAAAAACGGGGACCGGACCCTGCGGGGATTCGGTGATATTGCGGTGCTGTGCCGCACCAACCGCCAGGCGGATCTGGTGGAACGGTGTCTTCAGAAAGAAAGTATTCCCTATGTCCGGGCAGGAAGGGAAGACTTCCTGCAGGATGACACAGTACAGGGCAGTCTGGCGTTTTTCCGGTATCTGGCAGATCCGGGGGATATTGGCGCGGAACAGGAGAGCGCTGCAGCGGTCTGGAAACTGGAGTGGAATTCTGTGACGGAAGAAATCATATCCGCTGCGGCAGAAACATTCCGTCCTTTGTATAAGAAGAAAAAGCCGATGAAATTTGTGGAAGAATGGATGAAGGAGATGGGCCTTGAGAACAGCGGGCCTATGCAGAAACTCCTTCAGATGACGGTGTTTTACAGCAGTATGCCGGAATTTATGAACATACTGGCACTTGGCGCGGAGGGAGATCTGAAGCGTTCTCCCGGCCGGAGACACACGGCAGAAACGGTTACGGTTATGACTCTTCACGCCTCCAAAGGGCTGGAGTACCCGGCTGTTTTTCTCTATGGAGTGAACCGGGGCAGTATTCCGCTGGAAAGCGGAGACAGGAGTGCGGATGAGGAAGAAGAGCGCAGACTGTTTTACGTGGGGATGACCCGGGCAAAAGAAGAACTGATTCTGACTACATCCGGCGAGCCTTCAGACTTTGTACGTAATCTGGATGACGGGCTGATTCAGCGGGAAAATGTGGAAAAGAAGAAGGAAGAGATATGCCATCAGATGAGCCTGTTTGAACTCTGAGACGCCGGCGCGCTGCAGGGACCGGAAAGGAAAGACCGTACAGTCCGGGTGAAACGGGACGGAATCCGGCAGAGAATCTGTGGATTTGATTGACATTACAGCCGCCATAGTATACGATAGCGGAAGCAGAGACAGCGTGAAGATGCGCTGCCCAAAAGGAGACGAAGGTATGAAATTAGGAGAAAAGCAAGTATTAACTGTTGTCAAGGTCGTAGATTTCGGAGTATATCTGGGAGATGATACCCAGAGAGTTCTGCTTCCGAAAAAACAGGTGCCGGAAGGCATTGAGCCGGGGGATCCGGTGGAGGTTTTCCTCTACAAAGATTCTTCAGACCGTCTGATTGCCACCACAAATGAGCCGAAGCTGACGCTGGGAAAACTGGCGGTGCTGGACGTTGTGGACGTGGGACGTGTCGGCGCGTTCCTGGACTGGGGACTGGAAAAAGATCTTCTGCTGCCGTTCCGGGAGCAGACTTCCCGGGTGTCGAAGGGGGACAGATGTCTGGTCAGTCTCTATATTGATAAAAGCCAGCGGCTCTGCGCGACTATGCGGATTTATCCGCTGCTGCGGACCGATTCTCCCTACAAGAGAAATGATATGATAAAAGGAACCGTCTATGAGATTAGCAGCGAGTACGGTGCATTTGTGGCCGTGGACAATCAGTTCTCCGCTCTGATTCCCCGCAGTGAGACGGCGGGCAGGCTGGAGCCGGGACAGGAGATTGAAGCAAGGGTGACAGCGGTCAAGGCAGACGGAAAACTGGACCTGAGTGTCCGGGGAAGAATTCCGGAGCAGATGGATGCAGATGCACAGATGATTCTGAAGAAACTCGAGGCAAACGGCGGCGTGCTGCCGTTTACCGATAAATCCGACCCGGAGGAGATCCGCCGGGAGTTCGGAATCAGCAAGGCGGCCTTTAAAAGAGGCGTAGGAAGACTGCTGAAACAAGGGAAAATCAGAATTGGTGACACAGAGGGAAAAATTTTTACAGTATAAATGATTACTGCCGGGACATCCGCGTGCAGTGTTTTACCAGCCGGGAGAAATTCCGGCTGTTTTTCGTTTAAATGGTAAGGCGGATAGGATGACTAGAAAAAATGTATAAAGGGATGATTGGAGTTAGAAATTTTAAACTAGGAAAAATATATATCTGAAATAAACAACATAAAATAAAAAGGTTTGTAAAAATAGATGGAAAATTTATAGGGGGGGGGTAAAATTATCAGAAAAACAATAGAAAATCAAACAAAAATAATAAAAAACAAACGTTGTATAGATTTTGTATTTTAAAACAAATATAAATTTAAAAATTTGTATTGTATAATAGATAGAAAATGCATAAATAAATCTCGGATGATTGATTGGTTTTTGTACGTAATGCTAAAATATGAGAAGGCTTGTTAAAGACGGCAACTGTAATAAAAAGGAAATGGAGGTTAAAGAGTATGAAAAAATGTGCAGTTCGCAGATTGCTCGCGGCCAGTATGACAGCGGTGTTAATCGGACAGGGAGCTGTAATTCCGGCCGAGGCGCGGAACGAGAATGGGGCTCTGCCGGATCCGGTATTTTCTCTTGGATTCGATAGCATCACTCAGAATGCGGGAGAGACAGTCGCCGATGAAATTACGGCAGAGACAGGAGAAAGTGTGGCGGTCCATGATATAGTGACGGCCCAGGAAGGAAGAAATGGCGGAAAGGCCGTGCTTCTGGACAATGTGGAAGGTAGCAGGGGATATCTTTCTACCGCAAATACGGAAAAACTGAATCCGAAGGATATTACCGTATCTGTATGGCTGAAAAGGAAAAGTACAACAAATAATACAGAAGGCCGTATTCTCTGGAATAAGGAGACAACACAGACAGACGGAAACTGCTGGATGTCAGAAGGATGGTTTATGGGCTGGACAAACGGCGAAGCTATGGCGTTTGTGACAGACGGATCCAATCTGGCGGTTCAGAAAGGAAATTCGGATGATATTCTTCCGGTTGACGAATGGGTCAATGTTGTGTCTACATTTGACAGTAAAACCGGGGAAATGGTGATTTATCTGGACGGCGACAGATATGCATCCGCGGCAGTTCCCGGTGCGTCTATTACGCAGAATACAGACGCAGCGGAACTTATGATCGGTAATTCCGGATACGCCAACGGTGAAGGCATCGGCTGTGTAATCGACGATATCCAGATTTATGATCAGGCACTTACCCAGGAACAGGTCGGACAGCTGGCGGGAATGTCGGAGCAGCAGTTCGCGGATACAGATGCTGAAAATATCAGCATAGCATCCCGCGTCAGCAAAGATTTTACCTTGCCTGTAAAGGGAGAACGAGGATCTGATATTGTGTGGAAATCTGACAATGATGCGATCCGGATCGGAGAAAACGGAGCAGCTTCTGTTACCCAGGGGTCAGAGGATGTAACAGTAAAATTAACCGCTGTAGTTACTTATGGCAAGGCATCTGCAGAGAAAGTTTTTGAAGTTACCGTTGTCAAAGAAAATGAGCCTGTAGAAGGCCTTCAGAAACTGAGCTATGATGAGATCATAGATGTAGGCGGGACCATAGGAACAAGGCTGAAAGATGCTGTGAATAATTATGCTATGGACTATCTGTACGGGCAGATGATGGACGGTTATCTGAAAGAATATGAGAACCATAGTCATTCGGGATGGAGCTGGCTGGAAGGTGAGCAGCCGGGAAAATGGCTGGAAGCTATGGCAAATGCCAGATGGATGGATGAAGACGGCAGTATCGAGAAAGCCATTACAGATGTGGTTGACCGTCTGGCAGCGACGCAGACAACAGAAAACAGGGGCGCTACAGGCTACAATCAGTTTGCGGGATATCTGGGAAACGCTACGGCGGAAATCCGGAACAGCAAGCCGGTAAAAGGCATGGATCCCTATGAGATGTATTCTACGCTAAACGGTCTGATCAATGTGTACCAGAAATACAGATCAGACAATCCGGATCTTGCAGATAAGGCGCTGGACTGTGCGGTAAAACTGGCAGACTATCTCGTGGCAACCATCGGTGACGAGGATACATTTGTCCCGTATCAGGACGGGACGCTTTCTACTATGCATAAAACGGAGTTCTGGCCTCTGGCAATTACAAACGGCGTTACAATAGCAGGACATGATGTACACCAGGGCTGGGAAGGCACGTTACTGATCGACCCCATGATGAAACTTTCCGATGCAGTGAAAGACGTGCCCGGGCAGGAGGAAAAATCCCAGGTTTATTCCGAGTGGGTAGACTGGACCATCAGCAATATTGATAAATGGGCGTCCAGCTACGGCGGATACGGCGACACACCGTATGAAGACCTGGATAAAGTCGCGTCCGGAGAAATGGGAATCGACGAGATTCAGCACTATGTACATGCCCATACCTTCCAGATGAACTTCCTGGGATTCCTGAAAAAATATCAGGAGACCGGCGACCGTGCTTACCTGGACAAGGTAGTAGGCGCATGGGAAGACATTTCATTCAGACAGAAGTACATTACCGGTACGGTATCGGTAGGCGAACATTATGAAGCAGGGCACAATCTTCCCAATACAGGAAATGTAGGCGAGACATGCGCAACCAATTCCTGGACGCTTCTGAACAATAACCTTTTTGAACTGACCGGAGATGCGGCATACCAGCAGACTGTGGAAGAGGTTATTTTCAATCATATGTTTGCCACATCTACCATTGACGGAGATGGATACAGCTATCACAGACCGTTGAACGGAACTACGGACCGGTTCTTTACAGGTCCGGACTGCTGTTCATCTTCTGGAATGAGGATGCAGTCCTATGTTCCATATTATATTTATTCCAAATCGGAATCAGAAGTATATGTGAACCAGTTTATTGAAAGTGAAGTAAATATCAGTCTTGAAAACGGGAATACCATTCATCTGAAACAGACAACAGACTATCCGGAGACAGATGAGATTGCTCTGGACGTGACGGATGCCTCAGCGCCTGCCGGTCTCAATATCCGTGTGCCGGACTGGGTGAAAGATCCGGTGGTTAAGGTGAATGGAAAGACTGTTGACGGAGTGGCAGCCGGAAATTATATTGCTGTAACTGTGAATAGCGGGGACAGAATTGAGATTACATATCCCTCCGAGCTTACATGGGTTGAAGGAGACAATTCCAACGCCGGCCTGTGGGCGATGAAAAAGGGGCCCATGGTCTATGCCATTGCGGCTGCGTTTATGTCGGAAGAAGAGTCTCAGGAGGCATATGGTTCAGACATTGCCATTGTAAGCGCAACAAGCGTGCTGAAGCCGGAGGCAGATCAGCCGGTTCAGACGGAAGAAAAAGTGGACTTCCAGGATGAGCGCATTCTGGGGGCAGGATACCGGGTGGTAATGACGACTTCCAGAGGAGAACAGGAAGTAACGATTGTGCCTTATGCAAATATCGGCCAGTGGTACCGTGTCGGTGAAGAGAGACCGGCTGACTACAACAGTGCGGCACGTTATCCTTACGCAATCTGGATTTCTGCAATTATGTCCGATTATCCGGAGGCACCGGAAGAGCAGTCCGTACCGGTTGTGCATTATGATTTTGATACAGTAGACGGAACTGTTGTTAAAGATATCTCCGGAAACGGGCATGACGCTGCCTTTGTGGGAGGAATGTCTGTACAGGATGATGGAGCACTTGGAAGTTCTGCATATTTTAATGGTACAGACGGGTATGTGCAGATGCCGGATGATGTGATTTATGGTCTTCACAATATGACGATTTCCACCTGGGTAAAACCGGATTCCCTTGGAAACTGGGCGAGAATCTTCGACTTCGGTTCAGAGCAGGATCCTCCGTACCCCAATCTGTTCCTTACTGTAAACAGTGGAAATAACAATATGAGGCTTGCCTTTGAAACAGGAGACAGCACGCAGATCAATGCCGGCGCTGTGCTTCAGACAGGAAAGTGGCAGCATCTTGCTGTTGTAATAAACGGTGTTACCGCCTCCCTGTATCTGAACGGCGAAGAAATCGGCGAAGCTTCCAACTTCCAGTTCGTCCCCATGCTGATCTCCAATATGACCAGCAATCTGCTTGGAAAATCAAACTATACTGCCGACAGTTATTACCAGGGAGGTATGGACGACTTCCGGATTTACAACAGAGCTCTCTCGGCGGCCGAAATCACTATGCTTTCCAGGGGAGAGGAACCGGTACGTGAGATTCAGACCGTTTCAGATCCGGCGGATGTGGAAACAACGGCAGGAACAGCGCCGGTTCTGCCGGAGAAGGCAAATGTTACCTATGCAGACGGTACGAACGGAACAGAACCCATTGTATGGGAAACAATTCCGGAAGAAAATTATGCGCAGGCAGGTACATTTACGGTGAAAGGAACCGTGGGAACCTTTGAAGTGGAGATTACGGTAATTGTAAAAGCAGCAGAAGAACCGGAGAAACCCGAGCTGACAGAGCTGCAGGTAAAGGGTCCGGATAAAACAGTATATGAGATCGGAGAGAAACTGGATCTGACCGGCCTGAAGGTAACCGCTATATACTCAGATGGCACGTCACAGGATGTAACTTCAGATGTGGAAATCAGCGGCTTTGATTCTGAGACGGCGGGAGAAAAGATTGTTACAATATCCTATGGTGAAAAAGAAACGTACTTTACTGTTACGGTAGAGGAAAAATCTGATCCGTCAGAGCCGGAGAAACCCGAGCTGACAGAGCTGCAGGTAACGGGTCCGGATAAAACAGTATACGAGATCGGAGAGAAACTGGATCTGACCGGCCTGAAGGTAACCGCTATATACTCGGATGGTACGTCACAGGATGTAACTTCAGATGTGGAGATCAGCGGCTTTGATTCTGAGACGGCGGGAGAAAAGATCGTTACAGTATCTTATGGCGATACGAAAACCTCTTTTACATTGAAAGTAGAAGAAAAGGATGATCCCACAGGTCCGAGTGATCCGAGCAACCCGAGCGATCCAAGCAATCCGGGCAACCCGAGCGGCCCAAGCGATCCGGTCGGACCGAGTGATCCCGGCGCTCCCACAGATCCATTTTTGCCGTCAGATGAAACGCGGGAAGATGGAACAGGCACAGCAGATCCGGAGAAACAGAACTCGGTACAGACCGGCGACAGCCTGACTCTGACGCCTTATCTCGCAGCGCTGATTCTGGCAGGTGCAGCATCTGGTACTATATTAATCCGAAAGAGACGCAGTGAAAAATAATTTTTGAATAGAAAACCCTGAAAACCAACATTGGACTTCATAAGAACTCCTTGCGGTTTTCAGGGTTTGTTTTACAGGCTAAAGCACTGTCATTTGTTCATTTCTTCTATGAGACGCCGGATTTCTGCTTCGCTCTCCTCCAGCGCATCGGCTATTTCTGAGATGGTTTTCCCTTTCTGAAGTTTTTTCTGTATAAGTTCTTTCCGGTTTTCATCTCTCCCGATCCGTTCCCCTTCAGCAAGTCCGTCTTTCCGTCCGTCTTCCCATGCGTCTTCTCTCTCCTGCCGGAGATGCTTTTCCTGATCGTATTCATATATACTCACATTTTTCGCCTCCGTTCGATTCTTTTCCAGAAAATTCTTCAGGATTCCCTCCTGGATACATTCCGTGATCGCCTGCTCCACAGCCTCGGCAATAGGAAATTCTCTGGCATATTTTCTGACCTGTCCAGTGTACTCTGCATATTCCCACAGAGTATGGCTTGCTTTCATTAATTCGGGATTGTGTCCGATATTAATATTCAGCATCAGCACTTTTAATTCCAGCCCGTGCTCTTTTTCTGCGGCCCCGTACAGATCTGACAGGTTTAAAAATTTCCGGTCAGGCTGCCTGCCCTCTCCGTTATAGAAAATAATAAACTGAGGCGGAGGAATGATAATCTTTTTACTTCCGTACAGGTTTTTGTCCCGGGTCATACCCGAGAGCAGATCTGCCAGATAGAGCAGAAAACGCAGCGGCAGATTCGGACTGTATGTAGACTGGTGCTCATACAGAGAAAGACGGGCGTCAATGAGGAATGAAAGATCATTTTTCATTGACATATAAATCGCGTTTTCCAGGGTGTTAATTTCCAGAAGCTCTGGATCCTTGTAGTTTTTTCCACTGACTGCATTGTACAGTTCCAACAGGTTCCTTCGGTCTTCGAAGATCATCACAAAAAGACGTGATTTGTAGAGACGGTTTGGCTTGTGTTCCATTCTGAATCCTCCTTTTTTGTTGTAATGTGCAGGAGGCTGTCTGTGAAACCTCGCTGCGCTGTGATATGGGTAGAAAGCATTGAGATTTCTTTGATAAACAGATCAGAATATGAAAATCTGAAACGGCAGATGCCGCGGTGAATTGAATCGCTGGAAATGTAAATGCTTTAAGCATATAGTAACACAGGGCAGACGAAAAAACAAATTCGGATTTGTCGAAGGAAATCTCCGGAAGCAGGAAAGGAAACCAGAAGACAAA
>USFD01000008.1 GCA_900553885.1 uncultured Ruminococcus sp. | reverse complement strand
TGGGTGATGTAAACGGATATGGAACAGTTACCCTGACCGGAGAAGGCGGCAATTTAAAACTGTATCTGGACGGACAGCTGGTAAGTACTGCATCTCAGGACAAAACGATTCAGGACGTACTTCCGACCGGAGAGAACACTGTTTTCGGCTATATCGGAAAATCTCTTTATGAACCGGACGCGCTTCTGACAGCAAACCTGGCTGATTTCAAAATTTACTCAGGAGCACTGACCGAGACGGAAATCAAAGAAGGACTTCCGACTGCAGATGAGAAGAGCGATATGCTCATGGCAGACATTCTTGAAACTGTAAAGGGCGAGAATGCAAGCCTGGAGACGGTAACAGAAGATCTGAACCTTGCAGACAGCATTGATAACGTAGAGATCACCTGGGGAACCTGGGATCAGAAAGATGTAATTGCAGAAGACGGCACCGTTACCGCGCCGGCTGAGGGACAGGTTGATGTAACAATTCCATTCAGCTATAAAATCGGCGGCACTTCATATGAGAAAGAGATTGGTGTAACGGTTCTTCCGATTGATACTGATGCGGAACTTCAGGAAGCTCTTGCTTCCCTCGATATCCCGAACAAGGATGACGTAAGAGGCAATATTACACTTCCGGAAACAAGCGAAAACGGTATCCCGATCAAGTGGAGTACGGACCATGAGAAAATCGTAAATGTAAATGAGATCCCGGGCAAGGAGGGATACGACAATACTCCGGCCGGAACAGTTACCCGTCCGGAAAAAGATACAACTGTTACGATGACTGCGACTCTGACACTGAATGACCAGACAGTATCAAAAAATATCGAAATCAACGTCAAAGCCGCTCCGGAACCGATTAAGGAATCTGATTACACAGATTACTTCTTCGCATATTTCGCAGGAGAAGGTTACTCAGACGGAGAGCAGATCTACTTCGCATCCAGCCAGGACGGCCTGAACTGGGATGACCTGAATAACAATAAACCGGTTCTTACATCAACGCTTGGCGAAAAGGGTGTGCGTGATCCGTTTATTATCCGTTCTCCGGAAGGAGATAAGTTCTATCTGATCGCTACGGATCTGAAGATCAACGGCGGAAACGGATGGACAGCGGCACAGGAAGACGGAAGCCAGTCTCTGATGGTATGGGAGTCCACAGACCTGGTGAACTGGTCTGATCAGAGAATGGTAGAGGTATCCGCTGACATTGACGCCGGATGTACATGGGCGCCGGAAGCAACGTATGATCCGACTACCGGAGAGTATGTTGTATACTGGGCTTCCAAAGTGGCAAGCGACGGATATGCAAAGCAGAGACTTTACTATGCAAAGACAAGAGACTTCTATACATTTACAGAACCGCAGGTATTCATTGATACACAGCAGTCCAGCATAGATACGACGATTATCTATGAGGACGGTATGTATTACAGATACACAAAGAATGAAGGCGGAAGCACGAACGAGTTCGGCGCACCGAGCAAGACCATTTACGCGCAGAAGTCAGACAGGCTTCTCGGAGGAACGTGGACCAATATTACAACAGCATCTCTGAACAGAGAAGCTCATGTGGAAGGTCCGACAATCTTCAAACTGAATGAAGATGACCAGACAGCAACTCAGAAGTACTGCCTGCTGGTAGATAACTTCGGCGGCATCGGATACTATCCGCTGGTAACGGATGATCTCTCTGACGGCGAGTTCAGCAGACCGGACACTACATATAAGATGCCTACAAGAGCGCGTCACGGCACTCCGATCCGTGTGACAAGCAAAGAGTATCAGGCAATTATGGCAGCATACTCTGCACCGGAAGAAGTCAGTGCAGTTACTTACGAAGGCGAGACGCCGGATCTTCCGGATACCGTAACATTCAAGGCGGGAGAGGAAGAAACACAGAAAGCTGTAACATGGAACCTTGAAGGCGTATCCTTCGAAGGAGATCCGTTCAGCACCGTAACTGTTACCGGTACGGTAGAAGGCAGCATAATGGAAGCAACCGCAAATGTGCGGATCATTCCGAAAGACATCGAGTACATGATCGACTGCAACAATCCGGAGTCAGCCACATGGGCAGGTGCAAAAGAACTGAACAGCG
This sequence comes from uncultured Ruminococcus sp., assembly GCA_900553885.1. Classification (GTDB taxonomy): domain Bacteria; phylum Bacillota; class Clostridia; order Lachnospirales; family Lachnospiraceae; genus Mediterraneibacter. Next base: position 52,504 of record USFD01000008.1, on the reverse strand, counting down.
GACTCCTGAACGGAGAAGCGGCAGATCAGGCAAAGACCGACGACAACACATGGGGCTATACAAGTACTGTCGGCTCCAGCGATCCGGCGGATATCACCGGCTACAGCCAGAACGATATCAATAATCCGTATGCCGGCGGCTGGTGGGCACGCGGCAACAAGGATATTACCTACCAGGTAACACTTCCGGCAGGCGAGCACACAATCATGCTGGGATGCACCGGCTGGTGGAGCATGGGACGTCAGATGGATGTCTTCTATTCTGTAAATGGCGGAACAGAGACAAAACTCTGCGACCTGGATGCCGTAAACAGCCAGGAGGTATACGCTTCCGGAACAATCACACTGAATGAAGAGTCCGTTGTTACACTTACGGTAAAGAAAGCTGATAATAACGATCCGATTCTGAGCTGGATCGCGGTAAGCGGAACAGCAGCAGAAGAGCCGGAACCGGAGATTGACACCACGGCACTTCAGTCAGCGGTTGACAGTGCAAAAGCACTTGACGCAAACGACTATACAGAAGGAAGCTACGCAGATGTGAAAGACTCTCTTGAAGCGGCAGAGGCTATGCTTGCTGATCCGACTTCTCAGGAAGAGGTAAACGCAGCAGCGGCAGATCTTCAGTCAGCAGTGAAGGATCTTGTTTCCATAGCTGAACTGAGAGATTACTGTGCAGAACATGCAGAATATACAGAGGATGCATACACAGCAGATAGCTATGCAGCATATGTAGAAGCTTTCAAAGCGGCCCAGGCAGTTCTTGAAAACGCAGATGCTTCTCAGGATGAAGTAGACGAAGCATTTGCAGCGCTTACAGAAGCAGTAAACGGTCTGGAAGAGAAACCGGATGTGGAAGTTTCCAAAGACGCGCTGCAGAACCTGTATGATCAGTACAAAGATACACAGCAGGGAAGCTACACAGATGAAAGTTATGCAGCATTTGCAGAAGCGCTGAAAAATGCTGCGGCAGTTCTCGCAGATGAAAATGCGACTCAGGCAGATGTGGATAATGCATTTAATGCACTGAACAGCGCGGCAGAAGCACTGACTGAGAAAACAGAAAAACCGGATCCGGAAAATCCGACTGGCGGAGATGACGGACAGAGCGGAGACGACGGACAGACCGGAGATAAGGGACCGGCCGGAGACAACGGACAGGCCGGCGATAACGGCAACGGCGGAAACGGAAATAATAATTCCGGCGCCAATACAAATGGTTCTGTACAGGGAGGCAGCGGCTCGGCAAATGCGCCGAAGACCGGAGATGATACAAATCCTGTAATTCCTGTTACAGCAGCAGTACTTGCCCTTGCAGCAGCTGCATTTATTATAGAAAGAAAACGCAGAGCATAATGCAAGTGGGAATGAGATAAAAGATCGGAACGGAATCTGCCGGGAAACCGGCGGCTTCCGCGGCCGGTCTTGACGCGTATCTGGGACAATAAAAATACTATATAATATAGTACGAAATATGCGAGAGGTGGAACATGAAAAAAGGAAAAGCGGCTGCATGGCTGCTGACCGGAGCAATGGCTGTCACTATGTGTGCTCCGGCGGCGGTAGCAGTACAGGCAGAAGGAGTAGAAGGAATTGATAACAGACTCCTTGCTGAGTTCGATTTTAATACACCGGCATCAGAGGGTGTGATTAGCGGAAACGGAGCGAAAGCCACGGTAAATGGAAACATTCAGCTCCAGGACAGAATTGACGGAGATACAGCGCTTTATCTTGACGGAAGCAGCGGGAGCTATCTCAAGCTGACAGACGAGAGCGATTCAAGTCTTCTGACAGGCAAAAATGAGATTACGATTTCTTTTGATACAAAACCGGGAAGAAATAGTACAAACTGGATTTTCTTTGCCGCGCCGAATGATAATGAACAGAAGTACAACAGCGAACATTATTTTGCCGGCTATTCTACAAATTCGATGGTTCGGATAGAGCGTTACAATAATTCCGGTGCAAGATCAGAGGCAATTATCGGCAACTCGGATACGAACTGGTCCCATGTGGATGTTGTAGTTTCAGAAGCAGACACCAGTATTTATATCAATGGAGAAAAGGCATCTACAGTAGCAAGTGAGTATACCCTTTCCGATATTCTGGGCGACAAGAGCATCCTGTATCTTGGAAAAGCGAACTGGGGCAGCAACGGCGAGTACGCAAACTGCTGGGTTGATAATTTCCGTATCTATGACGGACTGCTTTCAGATGAGGAAATTACTGCTCAGTATGAAGTATTCGCAGATGAGATGCTCTGGGACGGCGTAAGTCTTCCAAAGGATCCGATCGCGGGAGATCTGGATCTGCCGAGAACAAACGCAGCCGGAGATTCTGTGACATGGAAATCAGACAACACAGAGATTATCAACAACGATGGAAAACTGGTATCTCAGCCGGATCAGGATACAGAAGTTACAATGACAGCTAAAATCGGAGATCAGGAAAAGAAGTTTACCATAACAGTAGCAGGTTTAAGTTCTCTTCTTCAGGAGGCGGCCGACGCTCTGACAATTGAGGACGCAGACGATGTGAGAGGCAACCTTTCCCTGGTAAAAGAAGGGGAGAACGGCGTGACCATCGACTGGACATCTGATAATACGGATGTGATTACAGATGAACCGATGAGTGATGACAGCCTCTACGACGGCGGCGAAGTAACCCGCCCGGCAGCAGGAGAAGATGCGGTTCAGGTGAACTTGACTGCGAAACTTTCTCTGAATGGACAGACAACAACAAAAGAGTTTACTGTAACAGTGCAGCCAATGCCGGAAGATCTGGATACAGATTATGACGCCGGCTATCTGTGGACAAACTTTGACGCTTCCGGCGGTTATGAGAAAATCTTCTTCGGATACAGTGAAGACGGACTGACCTGGAGCAAGCTGTACAAAGACGAATACGGCAATGCTCAGCCGGTGCTTGTAAATGATGCCGAAGGCAGCGACCTTGGAGTCCGCGACCCGCACATTATCCGTTCCGCAGAGGGGGATAAGTACTGGATCCTGGGAACTGACCTTCATGCAGAAGGCGGCGGTGCAGGCGGAAGCGGCTGGGATCAGCTGAACGCCAGCCAGAATATTGTTGTATGGGAATCTACAGACCTGGTGAACTGGAGCGAGCCGAAGCTTGTATATGCCGGATTTGACAATGCAGGCTGTGTATGGGCTCCGGAAGCTATGTATGATGAGACTACAGGCGACTATCTGGTATACTGGTCAGCAAGAGACAAGTCCCTGGCAAATACAGATGATAACGCACTCCGCGTATATGTATGCCGGACCAGAGACTTCAGCACATTCTCCGAGCCAAAGGTATGGCTCAGCGAGGATCAGGAGAACGGAGCAGAGGTAAATATTATTGACACAACAATTGTTAAAGGTGATGACGGAAGATATTACCGTTTCTCCACATCCGACTGGAATACAATTGTGGATGTCAGCGATACATTAGATGCAGATGATGTGTTTGATGTAAGCGTAAATCCGGACAAAAGTACTCCGGATGGCAGCTGGACCCGTCTGGTAAAACGGGACGGACAGGCAGCGGCCGGCTTCTCAAGAGGAGAAGGTCTTACCGTATACCAGCTCCCGGACGGAACCTGGTGCGCAATGGCTGATAACGGCGGTTACACTGCATACCTGACAGATGACCTGTCATCCGGTACATTTACACAGTCCAGCGCTGCTTCTTTTGTAGACGGAAGATTCCGCCACGGTACAGTTATGAGACTGTCAGAGGCAGAGCAGGCCCGTCTCCTTAAGGCTTACGGCCAGGAAGAGACAGATCCGGATGAGCCGGAAGAAGAAGCAGATGATCCGATCCTGGAGTACAACTTTGAAAAGGATGCGGATTCAGGCATTATGACAGATACCGGTGCCGGAAATGATACGGCAGACAACGGCGCGCTCTATGGAAATGCAAAGGTTGTATATGATGAAGAGCGTGGAAGCAATGTCCTTCAGCTTGACGGAAGCAATGGGTCCTACGGACAGCTCCCGACAGGATTCTTTGATGGGCGGGACACCATGACGATTTCCATGGATGTGAAATCAAATATGAGTTCCGGGAACTTCTTTACATTTACATATGGTAAAGACAACAATGCATATGACTTCCTGCGTGTCCGCGGAACAGAAGTCCGCAACGCAATCAGCACTTCCGGATGGCAGAATGAACAGGAAGTGAAAGGAAGCGGAGCGGTTACAGGTACATGGCAGAAGATCGATATCGTAATCGACGGAACAAATATGGAGCTGTATATCGACGGACTGCTTGTATCTGAAAACACAAACACAGGAATTAGAACATCTAATTTCGGATCAGGAGTAATTTCTTATATCGGAAAATCATTCTATGATGATCCGTATTTCAACGGAAGCTTCGACAATATCAAAGTTTACAACCGTGCGCTGAGCGAGGAAGAGATCGTAGAAGACGCACTTGCAGACGAAAATGTAACACTGTTAAAAGACGCTGTAATCGGAACAGTTCCGGAGGATCCGGCCAATACAATGGGAACGGATTACCATACAGCGGTAACGTCCAAACTGGATGCAGAGAATAAAGTAATTACTTCTTATATAAGAAAGAACGCAGATCTGAGCGCAGTTCCGGTTGACTTCAGCGCACTTGGTTCTTCCACAGAAATCAAGGTAAACGGGGAAGCATTCACCAACGGATCTGAACTGGATCTTACCAGCGACGCGGAAGTTACACTGACATTCGGCGACAGAACAGAAACCTGGACGCTGAAAACACCGGAGATTGCATACAACCCGGTACTTCCGGGACAGTACTCGGATCCGGATATTGATTCCCTGGACGGCAAGTACTGGATGTACACCACAACAGACGGATATTCCGGATGGAGCGGAACCGTATTCCACGCATGGTCATCTGAAGATCTGAGAAACTGGACAGATGAAGGAGTTATCCTGGATGTGGCAAATGACAATCCGGGAGTTAATGATAACGGCGTCCAGATTGAATCTTCCGACTGGTCAGTAGGAAGCGCATGGGCTCCCACAATTGAGGAAAAAGACGGCAAGTACTACTTCTACTACTGTGCGAAATTCCCCAACGGCGAGTCCGCCATCGGTGTTGCGTCAGCTGATAATCCGGCAGGCCCGTATACAGACAAGGGCGAAGCTCTTATGACAGTTTCCATGTGCAGAGACGCAGGAGTTAACATGGGACAGGCAATTGACCCGTCCATCTTTACAGATGACGACGGCACATCCTATATCCTGTTTGGAAATGGTTCGGCGGCAATCGCGGAACTCAACGATGATATGATGAGCATCAAGGAAGGTACCATCCGTCAGATCAACGGTGTGACCGATTTCCGCGAGTCAGTCATCGTAACAAAGAGAGACGGGCTTTACCACTTTACCTGGTCCTGTGATGATACAGGAAGCCCGAACTATCATGTAAATTACGGAACAGCTGAAAGCCTGGACGGCAGCAGCGTGAATGTAAATTACAAGTACACACTGCTCCAGAAAGATGAAAGCAACGATATGCTGGGAACAGCACATCAGTCCATACTGTACATTCCGGAAACGGATGAGTGTTATATCGCTTACCACAGGTTCTATACACCAATCGGCGTTTATACAGACGGTCTCGGCTACCACAGAGAGACCTGTATCGACGAAGTAACATTCGGCGAGGACGGTCTGATGCAGCCGCTGTCACCTACAATGGAAGGTGTATACAGACCGGTAAATGAAGAGCCGGAACCGGAAGTGACTCTGACATCCATCACAGTAACCCCGCCGACAAAGCTGGAGTATACAGCAGGCGAGGAACTGGATACAGCAGGAATGACAGTAACGGCAGTATACAGCGACGGTACGCAGAAAGATGTGACATCCGAAGCGGCCCTCAGCGGATATGATAAAGACGCGGAAGGACAGCAGACAGTCACAGTAACTTATACAGAGAATGGCGTTGAGGTATCAGCGACATTCAACGTGACGGTGAAAGCAGCCGGAACAGAAGAACCGGGAACTGATAAGCCGTCAACGGACAAACCGTCTACAGACAAACCGTCCACAGACAAACCGTCATCCGGAGAGCCTTCTTCTGATGACACACCGGCGGCGGATACTCCGCCGTCAGACAGCGGAAATGATACCGCGTCAGCGGTACAGACCGGTGATACCACCAATCTGCTGGTGCCGGCAATTGTGGCAGTAATTGCTCTGGCAGCAGTAGCAGCGGTGATTATCATAAGAAAAAAAAGAAAGTAACATTTCTTTGAGAGGAGAGGATCAAAAAGCATGAAAAAGAGAATTCTTTCCCTGCTGCTTGCAGGCGGAATGATCTTGACATCGCTTACCTTACCCGGACAGGCGGCTTCCACTGCGGAAGCCGCAGCCGGGGACAATCTTGTAGCACACTACAAGTTTGACGGCGATTTCAAGGATTCCAAAAGTGACAGCAAGGGAGAAACTGTCAACAGTAATGCGCCTACGCTTGTTACTGATGACGAACGCGGACAGGTTATGAAATCTGGCAGCGGCACAGGCAGAGTTCGGACAGCAAATCCGCTGCAGGGGCAAGACCTGTCAAATGGAATTACCGTCAGCGCGTGGATTGACGTGAACTCTGTAAACACCTGGAATGGTGTGTGGAGCTTTGCATCCGGAGCATCCAATACAGATGGTTTCTTCGGATTATCCACAAACGGAAGTCTGTTTTACAACAGCAATCCGGCAAGCCCGTCTTACCAGGATATGACCCAGTTTGGCGGCACAATTACAGCAGACGGCGGCTGGGAGCTGATTACAGTTGTGATGGATCAGTCCAAGATTTCCATGTACAAGGACGGAGCGCTTGCCAAGACTCTGACTCCAAGTACAAATCTGGGCGATACAGCTGCAGACATGCTGGAATTTATTGCAGATACAAAGTATATCTGGTTCGGGACTGCCAGCCCGCACTACTGGAGTTCCGGTGATTTCTACATGGATGACTTCAAGGTATACAATAAAGCGCTGAGCGAGGATGAGGTAGTTGACGAGTATCTGTCAGACAGCATTGCGGCTCAGAAAGTAATTGAGAAAGACGCAGCTGCGCTTTCCATACCTGCAACAACTATGACAGACCTGAAGCTTCCGAAGGAAGGCAACAGCGGATTTACAACCATTACCTGGAAATCTGACCCTGAGGGGATAATTGCAGCTGATGGTAAAGTAACCCGCCCGGATGTAAACACAGATGTGACACTTACTGCCACAATTACAGCCGGAACAGAATCTAAAGATGTAGAATTCGAAGTAACCGTTCCGGCGGCAAATGCTTCAGAAGATATTAAGGTGTACAGCGATCAGCTTACGCTGAACGCAGGATTTGTAACATCAGACCTTACACTTCCGACTTCATCAGGAGCAGCAGCAGTTTCATGGAAATCCAGTAATGAAGCTGTAATTGCAAATGACGGAAAAGTAACCCGTCCGGATGAAAATACAAATGTGACGCTTACTGCCACACTGTCACTGGACAGCACAGCTGATGTAACAAAGGAGTTTAATGTTACAGTTATTGCCAAAGGCGGCAATGTTGCTACATATGTAAGCAATGATCCGGGGCTGAATACGGATGCTCTGAGAGGCCAGATCGGCGGTATGATGATCGCTGCTGAAGATGAAGAAGGTGCATATAACGTTCTTCATAAAGAACAGCCGATTATGTATACTGCAAAGGGATCAAAAGCTTATGTATCACCGCAGATTTTCCGTAAAGCAGATAAAACATTCGGCATGATCGCAGCTGACGGCGGAAACAGCGGCAAAGTATTCCTTTATAATTCTGAAGATCTGATTACATATACAGATGAGACGTCTGTTACTCTTAACGGCATCTCAAACATTTCCAAGCTGTATATGTTTTATGATACGACAGCTAAGGAATACAAACTGTATGTTGAAAATAAGACAGGTACCGTTTACCTTCTGACGTCTAAAGATCTGAGTGAATTTTCCAAGGCGGAGCAGGCGGATTTTGTCATCCCGACTGTGGAGAATGCGCCGGAATATGCTACATGGGCATCTGAAATCGGACTGACTCAGGCTGAATATGACAAGGTAACTGCCAAATTTACTAATCCGTATAACACAAAGGCCGAATATACACGTCCCACTGAAGTTACGGTAAAGAAGGATGCAACAACTGAAGAGATTAAAGAAGCTCTGAACGAGGCTGCCAATGGCGGAGGAGTGAAAGCCACTTATTCAGACGGCACAACAAAGGAGTATTCCATTCGCTGGGATTCTGATGATCTTGCAAAGATTGATACCAGCCGCGAGGGCGTGGAATACTCTGTAACAGGTGTTGTCGGCGGTTCTGCATATTTTACAGATGCAGAAGATCCGTTGATTGAAGAACGTGCGGATCCGTGTATTACATATGATGAGGAGCGTGGAAAGTATTACTTTACTGCTTCTTATCCGGTAAACGGCAAAGCAGGAGCAGACGGTTACGACAGACTGGTAATCCGTGAGGCGGATACAATCGAGGGTCTTGCAGATGCACAGGAAATCGAAATCTGGAATGAGAGCTCAGTCCAGGGATACGGCCAGTTTATCTGGGCGCCGGAACTTCATAAGATCGGTAAATACTGGTATTTCATCAGTACAGCGGCTGTAGATGAAAAAGGATACAGCTTTGATATCCGTCCGTTTATGATGAGATGTAAGGATGCTGACAAAATTACAGATCCGGCTTCATGGGAACTGGTTGGCCGTGTAACTCCGCTGGATGAAGATAAAAAGAACTGCCTGGCGGTAATGTCTCTGGATATGACATACTTTGAGGCAGGCGGCAAGCATTATCTTGCATGGGCAGATAAGACCCAGGGCAACAGTGCTATTTATATTGCAACGATTAACCCGGATAATCCGACACAGCTGACAAGCCCGGCTACAATTATTACAACGCCGGAATACAGCTGGGAATGTGTAAACATTGCGGTTAATGAAGGACCGGCGGTATTTGTAAAGGGCGATACAGTATACATGACGTTTTCAGCCGCAGCTACCGGCGCGGAGTACTGTGTGGGACTTATGACAGCAAATGCAAAGGACAATCTGACAGAGAAAGACAGCTGGACGAAAACGCCGTACCCGATTCTTACAAGCGGAGACTTCAATGACGAACTCTGCGGACCGGGACATAACTCCTTTACAACGGATAAAAACGATAATCTGGTAATTGTATACCATGCGCGTCCGGCGGCCCAGCATGCGACACACAGCGGAGATCCGCTTTACGATGCATGCCGTCACGCCTATGTTAAACCGGTATTCTTTGATTCAGAAGGCGACCCGATCCTGAATCTTTCTGATGAAGAGTTCATTCAGGGCGGTTCACAGTTTAATGTAACTGTTAAAGTAGCAGGAGAATATACGGGCTCAACCCCGTCTCTCGAATACAACTTCGACGAAGAACTGGATGGCAATGTTGCTAAGGACAGCGTAGGCAACAACAATGCAACCCTTAAGGGCCAGCCGACCTATGTACAGGATGATTCCTATGGCCAGGTACTTTACCTGGATGGAGACGATGGCGATGGAATGGGCGGTCATGACAGTTATCTGGAGTTCCCGGAAGGATTCTTCGATAGCAAAGATGAAATGACCATATCTTTTGATATGAATGAAGTAACCCGAATGGGCAACTACTTTGTATTTGCCATTGGACAGGACAGCAATAAATATATCTTCCTGAAAGTGGAACCTACGTCCATGCGTCTTTCTATGACTGCTAACAGCTACGGTTCAGAGCAGACTGCTTCCTACAGCAGTGTATATCCGAACAGCAGCCGTACATGGATGAACCTGAAGCTGGTCATCAGACCGGATAACATCAGCATCTACCGCAACGGTGAGAAAATCGCCGAGCAGAATGTAACGATCAGCATGTCTGATCTCGGAACTGGCTTAAAGGCTTATCTCGGCAAATCATTCTATAGCGGGGATCAGTATTTCCGTGGTTATTTTGATAATGTAAAAGTTTATGATTATGCAATGTCCGACTGGGAGATCGCGCATAATTACCAGCAGGAAGAAGCAGACCGTATTGCAATGCTGGAGGATGTACAGCGGGTAGCTGACACATTTGAGATCCCGGATGCAGACAATATCAAAGGCAATATTACCCTTCCTTCTGAAAAGGACGGAGTAAGCATTGCATGGACATCTTCTGACGACAGTATCATTACCTCAACCGAGGTTGACGGCAAACCGGCAGGAGTTGTTACAAGAGGAAGTTCCGATCAGTCGGTGGAACTGACGGCAACATTCTCAAAAGACGGACAGGAATCTGTAACAAAGACATATGATGTAACGGTTAAAGCAGCTGCTGAACCGGTTTCAGAAGATGATTATGTAGGTTATCTGTTCGTACACTTTATCGGCAATGAATCTAAGGCATCCCATGAGCAGACTTATTTCTCCATCAGCGAGGATGGTCTCCACTGGTCAGAGCTCAACGGCGGTAACGCAGTGCTGACAAGCAATATCGGTGAAAGCGGCTTACGAGATCACTTTATTGCCCGTTCACCGGAAGGAGATAAGTATTATATGATCGCAACCGATCTTAGTATTTATCATAACAACAGCTGGCCGAATGCAGGTGGAAGCGGAAGCCACGGCATCGTGGTATGGGAGTCTGACGACCTTGTAAACTGGAGCGAGCCGTGGATCGCGGAGATCGCGCCGGAAACAGCAGGTTGTACATGGGCGCCGGAATTCATCTATGATGAGTCAACTGGAGAGTATGTTGTATACTGGTCCGCTACAACTCTTGGATTGGATGGCAATGATAATGTTACTCAGGAATATGAGAATCATTCCATTTACTATGCTAAGACAAGAGATTTCCGTACATTTACGGATGCACAGCCTTATCATTCCGGCGGTGTAGACGCAAACGGAAAGCCGATTAAGATGATTGACTCAACAATGATTGAGAATAACGGAACATATTACCGGTATACAAAGAATGAGACAAACGGAACAATCGTAGTTGACAAGTCGAATTCGATTCTTGGCAATTTTACCGAAATTGATTCCGAAACCCTTTCCAAGGATGCGCCTTCAGATCCGAATGTGGGCCTGTTGGAAGGACCGATTATCTTCAAGATGAATGAGCGAAACGCAAACGGCGAGGAGCAGTGGTGCCTGATGGGCGACCGGTTTGCTACAAACCGCGGTTACTATCCGATGATTACGACGGATCTGGAGTCCGGTAAATTCAGAATGCTGGATGAAAGTGAGTTCAGTATGCCGACAGACGAACATAAGTACCGTCACGGCTATGTAATGCCGGTTACTGCGGCAGAGTATGACGCACTGCAGAGAGCATACGGTGATGACGACTATGTAAGCACTTACAAACTGGAGCAGACCATTGCTTCTGCTGAGACGATTGATATGAATGCGCTGACAGAAGCAAGCAAGGCAGATCTTCAGGCAGCAATTGCAACAGCAAAAGCAGCGCTTGAAAGTGTGAAAACTACAGCAGACGCGGATGCGGCAGCAGCAGAACTTCAGAAAGTAATTGACGCTCTGGAATACACCGGAGGCGAGACAGTTACATTGACAGGAATCAGCGTAACACCTCCGACAACAACAACTTACACAGCAGGAGATAAACTGAATCTTGACGGCCTGAAAGTAACGGCGGCTTATTCTGACAACAACAGCAAAGATGTGACAGAGAGCGCAGAGGTTGATACCTCCGCATGCAATATGGATAAGGCCGGAACATATACGGTAACTGTAACTTATACAGAAAACGGCGTTACAAAGACAGATACGTTTGAGATAACAGTAAAAGATGCTGCTGTAGAGCCGGGTGAAGCTGTTCTGACAGGAATCAGCGTAACACCTCCGGCAACCACAACCTACACAGTAGGAGATGAACTGAATCTTGACGGCCTGAAAGTAACGGCGGCTTATTCTGACAACAATACCAAAGATGTGACAGAGAACGCAGATGTTGACACATCCGCATGCAATATGGATGAGGCCGGAACATACACAGTAACTGTAACTTATACAGAAAACGGCGTTACAAAGACAGATACGTTTGATATCACAGTGAAAGACGCTGCTGTAGAACCGGGAGACGTTACTCTGACAGGAATCGAAGTAACAGTTCCCGACAACACAACATTTACAGTCGGCGATAAGCTTGATCTGACAGGACTGAAGGTTACAGCTTCATACTCAGACAGCAGTACCAAAGATGTAACGGATTCAGAAAATCTGACAGTAGATACAGCAGAGTGCAATATGGACGCAGCCGGAACATATACAGTGAAGGTATCCTATACAGAAAATGGCATTACCATGTCAGATACGTTCCAGATTAAAGTAAATGAGAAGGATGAACCGGCACAGCCGACAGATCCTGATCAGGAAACTCCGGAACCGTCTGAGAGACCTGGCAATCCGCAGAATCCGGGCACATCAGCTCCGGCACCGGGTGCAGGTTACGAAGGCGGCGGAACCGTTCAGACAGGCGATACGACAAATGTATTGCCTATCGCGGCTGCATGCGTACTCGCACTTGGATGCGGCGTGACAGCAGTGGTTCTGAAACGCAGAAAAAGATTTTAACAGACAGGCTTAAAAACATCACATAACCGGAATTTTTAGCAGGCGCACATGGCAGTACCCTCGGGCGCTGCCATGTGCCGCATTCCGGCAAAACTTTAAGGAAAGGACTCTGGACAAAACCGGAATCCCCTGAAGCTAAATGTGGTGGAGAAAGGAACAGATTTAATGAAAAGGAAAAAGTTTATATCCGGTCTGCTTACAGGTGCGCTTGTACTGACATCTGTGACAGGCTTCGGGGTAAGCAAGGTAAATGCGGCGGAAGACGACAATCTGGTTGCTTACTATACCTTTGACGGTGAAAATCTTGCAAACAGCCAGAAGGAGAGTGAGGCCGCGCAGCCTATGCAGGCAAGAGCATCGACAAGTACGGAAATGACCGATTATACCGGTGCTGTTTCGTATGATGCAGATGGCTTTAAAGGCGGTGCGGTCCGGCTGGGAGATTACGGCCTGAGACTGAATCAGGAAAATCTCGGCGAGAACTTCACCGTGTCCATGTGGCTGAAAGCGGATGGAACATTTGCTGAAAATCAGGTCCTGGCATATCTTGGCTATCATAAAGACCCGGAAAACTGGATCGCTGTTTCAGGAAAAACAACGGGTACATCTGCTTGTAAGTTCTGGGCAAACGGCGGACAGTATGTTGATAATGAAAAATGGCATACATTCAATGAGACTGTTATCAGTTCCAAGGAGTGGCATCAGCTGACTCTGACTGGTTCTGCAGATGAAGTTGCTGCTTATCTGGATGGTAATTTGGTTGGAAGCGGTGATTCCAATCATCCGCTGAACCGGGAGGATGGCAACGGTTATATTTATATCGGTGTCAACAACTGGGACAGCGAATTTGCGGGACTTGTAGATGAAGTAAAAGTATATAATGATACTCAGTCGGCAGCCGAAGTAGAAAAAGCATATCTTCAGGACATCGGTGATCTGGAGGGATACAAGGTAGCCTCCTATTCTTTTGAAGAGAATCTGGCAGACAGCCAGGGAGGTTCCGATGCGGACGCAATCGTGACAGGACTTGGATCTTATGATGGAGACGTTTCCTATGAGAAAGGTTTTGAAGGCGAGGCAATCCGTCTGGGTGACTACGGTCTGAAGTTAAATAAAGCCGATATTGGAGAAAACTTTACCGTATCCATGTGGGTGAAGACAGATGATATCTTCCCGGAGAACAGGGTAGTAGCATTCCTCGGATACCACAATCCGGAGAAATGGATCGCAGTTTCCGGTGGAGAGCCAAATAAAGGCAGTTCCGCTATGTGCAAGTTCTGGGCGCATGATACGACGAAATATACATCGCATCATACGTTCAAAACCATGGACATCTATGCCGGCGACTGGCATCAGCTGACCCTGACTGGTTCTGCAGATGAAGTTGCTGCATACCTGGATGGCGCTCTGGTTGGAACCGGAGAATCCAACTCACCGCTCGTAGGAGAAAACCAGGATATCTATATTGGTGTGAACTACTGGGATACCGAATTTGAAGGTCTGGTAGATGAAGTAAATGTATACAACTGTACTATGACCGCCGATCAGGTAAAAGAAGCCTATGATAAAGCGAGCCAGGAAGCTTCGACAGATCCTGAGGAAGATAAACTGGCGGAGTATACTTTTGAGAAAAGTCTCGCGGACAATAACGGTGAGAAAGCTTTAGCTGTTGTGACCGGACTCGGTGCATATAAGGGAGATGAGGTATATGAGCCGGGATTCCGCGGCGAAGCGATTCGTCTCGGCGACTATGGCCTGCAGCTGAATAAAACACAACTTGGCGAGGATTTTACTGTATCCATGTGGGTAAAACCGGAGGGAACATTTGCGGAGAACCAGGTTCTCACGTTACTGGGATATCATGATCCGGAGCAGTGGCTTGCGGTATCCGGGAACAGAAGCGGTACGTCTACCTGTAAATTCTGGGCAAACGGCGGCGAGTACAAAACCTGGACAACTCTTGGAACTCCGGTCATCAACGCGGACGGCTGGCATCAGCTGGTAATCACAGGCACAGAATCTACAGTGGCCGCATATCTGGACGGTGTCCAGGTGGGAAGCGGCACATCCAATCATCCGCTTGCTCAGGAAAACGGCGATATTTATCTTGGTGTAAACAACTGGGATAATGAATTTTCCGGACTGATGGATGATGTTGAGATTTACAGCCGCGCGCTGACAGTGTCAGAGATCAGCCGGCTTTATACCTCCGATCTGCTTGCGGCAGATGAGGAAAATCTTTCCGTACCTTCTGAAGTAAAATGGGATATTGTCCTTCCTTCAGCAGGAAACAGCGGACAGACTACGATCACATGGAGTTCTGACAATGCAGCGATTAATGCTGAAACTGGCGAAGTAACCCGTCCGGCGCAGGATCAGGGGAATGCAGTAGTTACTCTGACAGCAACGATAAGCAACGGTACACGTCAGGTTACAAAAAACTTTACAGTTACGGTACTCGCAGTGGATCCGGATACGGATATTGACGACTATGCCGGTCAGCTGACACTGAACGCAGGTTTTGTTTCTTCAGACATCAGTCTTCCGGAAACAGTCGGAGAAGCCACAGTTACATGGGAGTCCGATAACGGGGCGATTACGATTGACGGAAATACCGGAAAAGTTACCCGCGCAGACGGAGAAAATACACCGGTAACACTGACGGCGACAGTGAGTCTTGCAGGCACAGAAAAAACAGTGGAAAAATCATTCCCGCTGACAGTTCTGGCGGCAGGACAGGATGTAGTTACCTATATCAGCAATGCTCCGGCCACAGGACAGGACGGCGGCATGAAGATCGCTCAGGAAGACGGAGACGGATTTGCAGTGCTTCACAGCAATCAGCCGATCCTCTACTCTTCACTTGGCACAAGATCATTTGGCGCAGCAGAGATCTTCCGCAAAGCTGACGGAAGCTTCGGTGTTGTGGCAACAGACGGAAACAAGAGCGGCAATCTTGTATTCTTTGATTCAAAGGATTTGATTTCCTATTCCAACGAAAAGCTGATTTCCGTGCCCGGTGTATCCGGCATCCAGTCAGTAAACTGTGTATATGACAGTGCGGATGAGGTCTACAGAATCTTTGTACAGGATAGCAATGGCGACGTATGGTCGGCGGAAACTGCTGATTTTAATACCATCAGCGGCGTAAAAGCAAGCGACTATACATTCCCGGCAGTAGACGGAGCTCCGGAGGATGCGGTCAATCCGTATACAGCAGCTCTGACACAGGCGGAATATGATGCTCTTGTAAAGAAATTCGCGACAATTACAAATACAGGGGTTGAAGCTCCTGCAGATGTAGAGGTGAATCAGGGCGGAGAAGTCACTCTTCCCGAAAAAGTAACCGCAGACTATTCCGATGGTTCTACAAAACAGCTTGGTGTTGAGTGGGATGCGGATGATGTGGCTGCAATTGATACTTCCGTACCGGGAACTTATACAGTTAAAGGTACAGTACAGCGTACGATTTCCTATACAGATCCGGAAAACCCGTTAATTGAAGAGAGAGCGGATCCGTTCATGACTTATAATGAGGATGACGGATACTACTATTTTACAGGCTCTTATCCAATGGTAACCAACAGCGATCCTGACGGATATGACCGCCTTGTTCTTCGCAGATCCAAAACTATCGAAGGGCTGGCAGACGCGGAAGAAGTAGTGATCTGGGATGAGAATGAAAGCCCGGAACTTGGAAGATTTATCTGGGCTCCGGAACTTCACAAGATCGGAGACAGCTGGTACTTTGTCAGCACAGCCGGACTGAATACAGGAACAGGCACCACATTTAATATTCGTCCGTTTATGATCAAATGCAATAATTCAGACGATATGATGAATCCGGACAGCTGGGGAGATCCGGTGCTTGTAAAAGCTTACCCGGGAGATGAAGGAAACTGTTTAAACGCCATGTCTCTTGATATGACTTATTTTGAGGCTGACGGACAGAGCTATCTGGCATGGGCTGATTTCACTCAGACAGGTATCTCAAGTATCTACATTGCTACAATTGATCCGGATAATCCGACGCAGCTTACCAGCCCGTGTTCCATTATTTCCGTTCCGGAGTACAGCTGGGAGTATGTAAGAGCTGTAGTAAATGAAGGACCGGCCGTATTTAAGAATGACGGCAAGGTATACATGGCATTCTCCGCATCCGGTACAGGTTCTGAGTACTGTGTGGGAATTCTTACGGCGGATGAGACAGCAAACCTGCTTGATCCGGACTCCTGGACTAAGACAAACTATCCGCTTCTGACAAGCACGGACTTCAATGATGAGGTATCCGGACCGGGACATAACTCATTTACGGTAGACAAATACGGAAACGTAATTATTGTTTATCATGCACGGCCGGCAGAAATTCATGCGTCAGGCACAGGGGTTCACGGCGGCGACCCGCTGTACGATCCATGCCGGTATGCATATCTGCAGCCGGTAAACATTGCAGCGGACGGCTCACCGGTGCTCAATATGAAACCGGAGCAGGAACTTGCAGATGAATATATGAATGTATCCATTACAGTCAAGGTCAGTGAATCTGAAACAGAGAAAACACTGACAGGCATTACAGTGACAGGCCAGCCGTCAAAGACAGAATATGAAGTCGGCGACAAATTTGACCCGTCAGGTATCGAAGTAACAGCAACTTACAGCGACGGAGATACAAAAGTGCTTGGAGCAGACGCGGAAGGACTTACCTTCTCGCCGGAAGAATTTACAGAAGCAGGACCGCAGACAGTAACCGTTCTTTACACCGTGGGCAATGTTACTCAGACAGCCAGCGTCAATGTTACGGTCAGCGAGAAGGCGGAAGCGCCGGCGGTGCTGACAGGTATTGAGATAACAACCCAGCCGTCAAAGACGGAATATGAAGTCGGTGATGCGTTTGATCCGGAAGGAATGGTTGTGACAGCGTCATACGACAAGGAAGATCCGAAGGAAGTTGCCCTGAACAAGCTGACATTTACACCTGAGGTGTTCAGTGAAGCAGGAGATCAGACGGTAACTGTTTCCTATACGGAAAACGGCGTGACGAAAGAAGCAGAACTTCAGGTTACAGTAACTGAGAAAACAGTAGAGCCGGAAGTAACACTGGATTCTATTAAAGTAACTCCTCCTCAGACGCTGGAGTACAAAGTCGGTCAGGATCTGGATCTGACAGGAATGACTGTTACGGCAGTATACAGCGACGGCAGCGAGAAAGATGTAACAGCAGATGCAGTTCTCAGCGGCTTTAACAAAGACGAAGAGGGAGTTCAGACAATTCAGGTATCTTATACGGAAAGTGATGTGACAGTTACAGCCACATTTAAGGTGACTGTAGCGCCAGCTGAGACAGAAGAACCTGAGAATCCGGATGCTGAAAATCCGAGTACAGAAAAACCGAACACAGAAAAACCCGAAAATCCGGATACAGAAAAGCCGGGAAGCGGCCCGTCAGCTTCTGATCAGCCGGGAGCAGGAACTTCTTCTCCTTCAGGCGATAAGGACGGTACGGACGGCGGCTCAGCAGTTCAGACCGGTGATACAACAAATATCCTGCCGACGGCAGCAGTAGCGGTCTTTGCACTGGCAGGAGCAGCAGTAGTTGTGCTGAAAAAGAGAAAGAGAGGGTAAGAAGCGGATTATGAAAATACATAAACGACTTCTTGCGGGCGCACTGGTAATGCTTACGGGCATTACCATGTGCGGGTCTCCCGCAAAGGCGGATCCGACGGATTCGGAACCGGTAGAAAAGATCCTGGCGAAAAGCAGCAACGGCAACCCGTTATTCGGGTTCGGACCGGATGAAATCGCCGTAGAGGGACAGAACGGAATTATATACGGCGGCGACCCGTCCATTATGGTGGATGGCGATACAGTATATGCTTATGTAGGACAGGACGTGTCCACAGGCGAGTATTATACAATGCCGCGGTGGCTGTGCTACTCCACAACAGATATGAAAGAGTGGAAGTATGAAAGTGTTATTATGACAATGCAGGATGTCAGCTGGAGAAATGACGATGTTTCCGCATGGGCGAGCCAGGTGGCAAAAGTCGGCGACAAATATTATTTCTTCTACTGTGCGGAAGGCAACAGAAGTGTCGGCGGCGGCAAATGTATCGGAGCGGCGATTTCTGATTCTCCGACCGGTCCGTTTAAGGATATCGGCCATCCCCTTGTAAGAAATATCGACACGCCAAACGGTCCTCACACCTGGGAAGATATCGACCCGACTGTGTGGGTGGAAGAAAATAAAGACGGCGAGCAGGTAGTTTACGTTGGCTGGGGAAATAACCGTTTCTTCGTATGCCAGGTAGAATGCGGCGACACAGTTACAATCAAAGATCAGGACGGCAATCCGGATAACCTGTCTGTCGGTTACGAAAAGGGCAATGATATCGTGATTGGTAAGATGAATGGTATCGAGATCTTTAATGATCAGGATAAATTTGAAGGCCACAGCTTTACAGAAGCTCCGTACTATTACAGACAGCAGGATGATAACGGGAATTATTACGGTCCTTACTATATGTTCTTTGCCTGCGACTGGAGAGAGCAGATGGCTTATGCTACGACAGACGATCTGATGAGCAATGACTGGACATTTGGCGGTATTGTTATGGAACCCTCTGCAACAGCGAATACAAACCATATGGCAGTATTTGACTTTAAGGGACAGACCTATTTCGTATATCATGACGGAAGTCTTCCGCACGGCAGCGGCTACCGGAGAGTTGCCTGCATTGAGAAGTTCGACATCAATAAGGACGGAAGTATTGATCCCATTGCTAAGACTGCGGTAGGACTGAACGGCACGGTCAGCACGATCAAAGACAGTACAGGCGCGTTTGTGGCAAATGAAGCATTTGAAAATACGACAGATGACAACCAGTATCCGATGACAGACTGGAGCACATCCAGCCTTACTGCAAAAGGAAGCAGACCGATTATTGTTGATTTCTTCCAGACCGGAACAGAGAAAGAATGGGAAATCAATCCGGGTAAAGCAGATACAGATAATGAAGCTTATGTTTCCATCGAGTCCAACAACAAACCGGGTCTGTACATGGCAGCAGGCAATCAGGCGGCGGACGGATCTATCCGTATTGTTCTGGCACAGGATGCAGGCGGTACAACGGATGAGGCAAAACGTATGACATTCCGTACCCTGGAAGGCTTTGCCGGAGAAGGAGTAACCTTTGAAAGCGTATATTATCCGGGATATTATGTTGTAAGCCGTGATGGAGCGCTGTATCTTGATCAGAATCCGGACGCGGAAGAGGCAACATTCTTTGTATCTACAGACTCCAGTGTGAAATCAGCTGCAGTACAGAAGACAACAAGACTGTACACAGCAGGAGAGAAACTCGATACAGATGACATCAGAATTATGGTTCAGGCCGAAAACGGCAGTACAGAGGCGGTTACGGAGTATACAGTAACAAATGCTGATGAGATCGACATGAGCACAACAGGTACAAAGGAACTGAATGTTTCTTATGAGTACAATGGGCAGCAGATGGAAGGATCCGTTACCATTACAGTTGTAGACGGAGACTACCGTTAGAATCAGGATTGACGAAGAAAGGAGATTAAACAAATGAAAAGAAAAAATCTTTTATCCGGACTTCTCGCAGGTGCCCTGGTTCTGACATCTGTAGTTGTTCCCGGAACGGGAAAAGAAGTAAAGGCGGAAGAGTATGATCTTACAGAGGGTCTGGTAGCTTCTTATTCTTTTGATGATGAGAATCTTACAGATGGCCAGGGAGGAAAAGATGCTTCCGCAATTGTGACCGGACTTGGCGCTTACAGCGGAAATCTGGAATATGTAACAGGCTATAATGACAGTGGAAAAGCAATTCAGCTTGGAGATTACGGCCTTGAGCTGAACAGAAAAAATCTTGGAGAGAATTTCACGGTATCACTGTGGCTGAAGCCGGACGGCAATATCCAGGCGGATCAGAGTACCCTGTTTCTCGGATATCATAGCCCGGAGAAATGGCTTGCTATTGCAGGCGATGCGGATAACAGCACCCAGTACAGATTCTGGGCAAACGGCAACGGATACAGTTGGACAAATCTTGGAAACAGGAATATCGACCCAAGCTGGCACCAGGTGACGATTACCGGTTCAGAATCCGGTGTAACCGCATATCTGGATGGCAAACAGTGGGGATCAGGCAGTACCAATTCTCCGCTGTCCGGAACAAACCAGGATATTTATGTAGGCGTAACCTACTGGGATGATGAATTTAACGGTGCTGTGGATGAAGTAAAGGTATATAACCGTACACTCAGTGAAGGCGAGGTATACCGTCTCTATGACAGCGAAACTTCTGCAGAAGACCTTCTGAACAACGAAGACATTACTGTGACAGACTCTCTGAGTATGCTGACAGGCAGAACGGAAAAGATCGAGCTTTCCATGCCGGCAGTTGTGGCGGATTCCAATCCGGAAATCACATACGAAAGCAGTGCCCCGGAGGTGGCGACTGTATCAGATGACGGTACAGTGACAGCAGTTGGTTCCGGAGAAGCGGAAATCACCACATCCGTAACACTCGGAAATGTGACAAAGACGGCTGTTACAGCAGTAACGGTAAGCGGCGCTCTGGACGACAGACTGGTGGCATCCTATGATTTCGAGGGAAGTCTGAATAATGCCGTGGAAGGCGGAGCTCAGGCTCAGGCTCTTGTAACAGGACTGGGCACATATAACGGCGCAATCACATACGGTGAAGGCAAAGACGGCCAGGCTGTTAAACTTGGAAATTACGGACTGAAACTGAACCAGAATGATCTGGGAACCGAGTATACGGTATCCATGTGGGTGAAGTCCGATAAAGCGCTGGCCGGCAATCAGGTAATGCTGTTTATGGGATACCATGATCCGGAAAAATGGCTTGCCGTATCCGGTGACTCAGGCGATAAACTGAAATTCTGGGCAAACGGCGTGATCGGACAGTGGGTAACACTCGCAAGTCCGATAGTTCCCAGCCAGGAATGGCACCAGATTACAATTACAGGTACGGCAGGAAGCACAACATTCTATCTGGACGGCGTTACTCTGGGTACATTCGACAGCAATGATCCTCTGGATGGAGCAAATGGTGATATCTATCTTGGAGTAAACTACTGGGATCCGGAATACGAAGGCCTTGTAGATGATGTAAGAATTTACAGCATTGCAATGTCCGAGGAAGAAGTTCAGAATCAGGCTTTGGATGAGTTCGCGGCAGCTCTTCAGAAAAAACTTGACGGAGCAGTTGAAAGAGATGATCTGATCGGGGAAAATGACAGCGCGGATGAGATCAAATATGATATGGATCTTCCCTCTTCCGTAGATGGACTGAATATTACATGGTCCAGCAGCAACCCGGATGTAATCGCTGATGACGGAACGGTTGTCAGCCCGTCCGAGAAAACAGACGTAACTATGACGGGAACCGTTACATACGGAAAACTGAGCGCAAAGATTGCATTTACTTATACTGCAGTTAAACTGGAAAGAGGAGCGCTTGATGATCTGATCGCCGAGGCGGAAAAGATTGACACGGAATTCCTTACTGATATTTCAAAAGAAAGACTGGAAAGCGCAATTGAGGCTGCCAAAGCAGCAAATTCATATTCAACTGTGGAAAAATCCAGTGCAAACCTGCAGTTCGTAATGGATAATCTTGAATATCTGGATGAAGCAGTGAATCCGTTTATCCATATTGCTGATCCGGTGACGCAGATTTCTCTGGAAGCAGGAGACACTCAGAAACTTTTCTCAGTTCCGGAAACAATCAGTGATTATGTAACGGTAGAGTACTCATCAGAAAATGCTGATGTTGTAACCTATAAAGATGGTACAGTTACAGCAGTCGGAGCAGGAAAAGCAATCGTAACAGCGACAGTAACTGCTAAGTACGATGGTTTTGTTATGGAATATTCAACTGCAGTTGAAGTGACTGGCGGCTCACAGCCTTCAGCCGGTACAGTAGAGGATGTAACGACTCCGGAGGATAATCTGGGAAATGCAGCCTTTGCAGGAGATGCTTCAGCTCTGGCAGATGCAGTGCTTACCGAGCAGGATAAAGAGGCAGTAGCAGCAGGTGCAGATGCAAAGATTTCACTGGTAGTAAGCGATATTACAGAAAGCGTATCCGACGCAGAAAAAGCACTTGTGGATGCTGTCAGAGGAGATGCGGAAGTTGGTATGTACTTTGATGCAAGTCTCTTCAAACAGATCGGTGACGGTGAAGCTGTAGAGGTAGAGAATATTGACGGTACTGTAACAATTACAATGAAGGTTCCGGAAAATCTCCGCAATACAGATACATCCGTTGAAAGAACATACCAGCTTATAAGTGTATATGGCGACAAGGCATCAATCCTGCCGTGCAGTTATGACGAAACTGACGGAACACTTACATTTACAACTGATACATTTGGAACATATGCACTTACATATAGTGACAAAGCGATAGAAAATCCTGGTACAGGAGATCCGGGAACAGGAAATCCTGGCGGTGATGACGGCCAGACAGGAGATGACGGTCAGACCGGAGATGATGGCCAGACAGGAGATGACGGTCAGACAGGCGATGACGGTCAGAACGGAAACGGCGGACAGCAGCCCGGCGCACAGAACGGAAACGGCCAGAATACAGATAAAAATGGAAGCGATACCACAGAGAAAGCTGCACAGACAGGAGATACAACAAACGTACTTCCACTGGCAGCAGCATGCGTACTTGCATTTACAGCAGCAGGAACAATCGTTGCAGTAAAAGCAAAACGTAGAAAATAATCTGACAAAACACCTGGAAGGGGACGGAGCCTTTTGCAAAAGGGTCCGTCCCTTTTTGGTAGAAATGTCTGTATTTGATAAAAAAATAAAAAAATTTAACTATATATATTCAAAATTACACATTATAAAACGGTAAAAATAACAGAAAAAAAGTAAAAACATAAAAAAAATCAACATTTGCTGTTATTCATTCAAAATTGCACAAATGGAAAAACGGAAAGAAAATTATATGGGAAAATCTTTGTAAGTGAAAAAAATTAACTTATTCATAATTTTACGATAAAAAAATAAACAAAAAATTAAATTTGTGTCAAAAATATTTTGTCAATAGAGATATTTGTATTGTAAATAATTAACAAACCCGAATTTTATAAAAGATTCAGATTGAACAAAAGGTAACAAAAGTGATATTATGTAAGCACAGGAAAAAATGATTTTCCGAAAAGATCCAACATTAGAAAAGGGAGGAACGAAAATGAAGAAAAAGAAAATTTTAGCTTTACTTGTTTCAGCCGTAATGGCAGTAGGAGTAATCGGATGCGGAAGCGGCGGTAACAGCAGCAGCGGCGGCGGAGACAGCGACGGCGGTAACAGCAGCAGCGGCGATCTGATCAAAGTTGGTATCATCAACAATGACCCGAACGAGTCCGGATACCGTACAGCTAACGATGCTGATATGAAGAAAATGTTTACAAAGGAAAACGGATATGACGCTTCCTTCGCATACAGCCTGAAAAATGACGAGCAGATTTCTGCAGCTCAGCAGTTTATCCAGGATGGTGTTGATTACCTTCTTATTTCTGCAGCAGATACAGCAGGATGGGATACAGTTCTTCAGGATGCACAGAATGCAGGAACACAGGTTATCCTGTTCGACCGTACAATTGATGCAGACGACAGCCTTTATGTAGCATCTATCGTATCTGACATGAGAGCTGAGGGTGACACAGCTGTTAACTGGCTGAAAGATCAGAACCTTGGCGAATACAATATCATCCACATCCAGGGTGTTATGGGTTCAGCTGCACAGGTTGGACGTACAGCAGCTATGGACGACATGGCAAAATCTGAAGGATGGAAGATTGTTTCTCAGCAGGCAGCTGACTGGAACGCTGAGACAGCACAGCAGATCACACAGTCTGTAATCGACTCAGGCGAGGACTTCAACGTAATCTACGCTGAGAACGACGATATGGCTAAGGGAGCTGTTGCAGCACTTGATGCAGCTAACATTTCTCACGGTGTTGACGGCGACGTTGTAATCATGGGATTTGATACAAACAAATGGGCACTGGAAGAAGTACTTGCCGGCAGATGGAACTACGACGGACAGTGCAACCCGTACCAGGCTTCTTATATTAATGATATCATCCAGAAACTGGAGAAGGGTGAGGAAATCACAGAGAAGACAATCGTTATGGAAGAGAAAGGCTTTGACGCAGCTACAATCACACAGGACGATGTTGATACATACGGTATCTAATTAAAAGCCAATCGTGAGTGAATAAAAAGTACGCGGCGCAGCGGAAAAAGATTCTTAGACGCTGTGCCGCGCTTTTTAAATAAAAGGTTGAGAGGTGAATATACTGGTGAAAGAGAAATCTGTACTCGAAATGAGAGGCATATACAAAAGCTTTCCCGGAGTGCGCGCCCTGCAGAATGTTGATTTTACATTGGAAGAAGGCGAGATTCACGCACTGATGGGAGAGAATGGTGCCGGAAAATCTACCTTGATTAAAGTACTTACAGGCGTATATGAAAAAGACGAAGGCCAGATCTACCTTAAAGGTCTGAATAAACCTGCAGTAATTCATTCCCCCCAGGACGCACAGAACCTGGGCATTAGTACTGTTTATCAGGAAATTACGCTCTGTCCGAATCTGACAGTAGCTGAAAATATGTACATAGGCCGTACCAAAGGATTTGGTACAAACTGGAGAAAGATGAATGCGGGAGCAGCCAAGATCCTGAAGGATCTGGATATCCCGGCTGAGGCGACACAGCAGCTGTCAAGCTATTCCATCGCAATTCAGCAGATGGTTGCAATTGCCCGTGCCGTTGATATGGACTGTAAAGTTCTGATTCTCGACGAGCCTACATCTTCTCTGGATGACAGCGAAGTTGAAAAGCTGTTTAAGATGATGCGTGATCTGAAAGCAAAGGGTGTAGGTATTATCTTTGTAACCCACTTCCTTGAGCAGGTATATGAGGTCTGCGACAAGATCACAGTTCTGAGAGACGGACAGCTTGTAGGACAGTATGAGATTGAAAATCTTCCGAGAATTCAGCTTGTTGCCAAGATGCTTGGAAAAGAGCTGAATGATGAAGAGGAAATCAAAGATGAAAGCCTTGTATACAAAGGCGCAGACGCTGACGAGTATGTCTTTGAGGCAGAAGGCCTTCAGAGCAACGCCGGAATCAAACCCTTTAATTTCCATATTAAGAAGGGCGAGGTTAACGGATTTGCCGGACTGCTTGGTTCCGGACGAAGCGAATGCGTTCGTGCTATTTTCGGCGCTGATAAGGTAATCGCCGGAAAAGTAAAAGTGAAAGGAAAGAATGTAAAAATTTCCAAACCGATTGATGCAATGAAACTTGGCATTGCATATCTGTCTGAGAGCCGTAAGGACGACGGACTTGTCGGAGATCTTTCCGTTCGCGACAACATTATCCTTGCACAGCAGGTACTGAGAGGATTCTTCCATCCGTACTCAAAGAGCGAGGCAAATAAGATTGCAGATGAATATATCAAGCTTCTTGAGATCAAGACAGCTTCTGCAGATACACCGATCAAATCACTTTCCGGTGGTAATCAGCAGAAATGTATCATTGCCCGTTGGCTTCTGACACATCCGGATTATCTGATCCTGGATGAGCCGACACGTGGTATCGACATTGGTACAAAAGTTGAAATTCAGAAACTGGTACTCAAACTTGCTTCCGAAGGAATGAGCGTAACATTTATTTCTTCAGAAACAGACGAGATGCTTCGTACATGCTCACGTCTTGTTGTCATGAGAGACCGTAAAATGGTTGGAGAAATTTCAGGCAGCGAGCTGACCCAGAGCAATATCATGGGTACCATTGCCGGAGGTGACAAAAAATAATGCAAAAGAGTGGAACAAAAAGTAAAAGAAGTGTAGGTCAGTTCTTTGCAGAGCTGACAAGAAAGCCGATATTTATTCCGATTGTAGCCCTTCTTCTGCTGGCTATTTTCAATCTGATTATGGATCCGGGGTTCTATGCAGTTTCCCTGAACCATAACAGTGCAGGTTATCCGGTCCTTTCCGGATCTCTGATTACGATTCTTGATAACGGTTCCGAGCTGGCAATCCTGGCAATCGGTATGACACTGGTAACAGCGGCAACCGGCGGACAGGACATCAGTGTCGGCGCGGCAGTTGCTATTGCCGGTAGTGTTATCCTGCGTGTACTCTGTGGAACAGAGACACAGCCGGAATCTCTTCAGGCACCGGTTATCGTAGCATTCCTTGTTGCGTGCATCGTTGCTATGCTGTTTGGTGCTTTCAATGGCGTTCTGGTTGCATTCTTCCGGATCCAGCCTATGGTTGCGACCCTGATCCTTTATACAGCCGGACGTAACATTGCTGCATGGATTAACCAGAACCGTCTGCCGATCGTAAGCGAGCCGTCATTCGGTTATTTCGGAGGAACGATTCCGGGTATTCCGATCCCGACACCGTTCTTCATTGCGGTAATCTGCGTTGTTATTATCGCACTTGTACTGAAGTTCACAACACTGGGACTTTATGTACAGTCTGTAGGTATCAATGAAAATTCAGCCAGACTGAACGGTCTGAATCCGAAGCTGATTAAGATTCTTACTTTTGTAATTCTCGGACTTTGTGTTGCAGTTGTAGGATTAATCAAAGTAAGCCGTATTTCTACAATTAACTATTCTGTAGTCGCAAAGGACATTGAGATGGATGCCATCCTGGCTGTTGCCCTCGGCGGAAACTCACTTGCCGGTGGTAAATTCAACATGGCTGGCTCCATTATGGGTGCATATACAATTCAGTTCCTGACAACAACACTGTATAAATACAAAGTGCCTTCTGCAGCACTTCCGGCTTATAAAGCTGTTGTCGTAATTCTGCTGGTTGTATTAAGTGCGCCGGTCGTAAAAGAGCGTCTTGGTGCCCTTGGCAAAAAGTTAAGCTCTAAGCACACTGCAAAGGAGGTCGGCTGATATGGCAACATCTAGTAAAACAGCTGCAGCTGGAAAGCAGGCGAAGAAAAAGGTAAATATTTCAGACCAGAATCTGCTGCTGATCATAACAATTGTAATTTTCCTTGTTATGTACCTCGCCGCTATCATTTTCCTTGGAGGCGGTTTCCGGAATGCGCAGAACTTATTTAACATTCTGATGCAGCAGTCCGCTCTGATTATCACAGCATGTGGAATGAGCCTTGTTATGATTACCGGCGGAATCGATATCTCTGTCGGTGGTGTAGTTGCTCTGGTCTGCATGAGCTGTGCAGTATGCCTGGATTACATGGGCGGTAATGTTCCTATGTCTATCCTGGTTGCTCTTGGCATTGGTCTTGCATACGGTATTGTACAGGGCTTCCTTGTTGCTTACCTTGAGATCCAGCCATTTATCATTTCTCTGGCAGGTATGTTCTTTGCAAGAGGTATGACAACAATCGTACATTCACAGCCGTTTAACGTACAGAATGAATCATTTCAGGCACTGAAAAATACACGTATTATTGTTCCGGGTATGGGAAATGTAAACCGTCTCGGCAACTATATTGATGCATATATCAATATCGGTGTTATTATTGCTCTGCTTGTAGTTGTTCTTTTATTCGTGGTACTTCGCTGGACAAAACTCGGACGTGCATTCTATGCAGTCGGCGGTAACAGCCAGAGCGCACTGATGCTCGGTATCAATGTTAAGAGAACAAAATTCATTGCACATCTTATGTGTAGTGTTCTGGCAGGTATTGCAGGATATGCATTCTTCCTGTATGTTGGTTCCGGTTCCCCGTCCCATGCACAGGGTATGGAAATGGATGCAATCGCATCTTCCATTATCGGTGGTACATTGCTGACAGGTGGTGTTGGTAATATTATCGGAACATTCGTTGGTGTACTTTCACTGAGCACAATCCAGAATATCGTTTCTTCAATCGGTCTGGATGATGCATGGTGGACAGGAATTACAGTAGCAGCTATGCTGTGTCTGTTCCTGGTTATCCAGAGTGTGGTTACATCACGTAAAAAAGATTAATAGTATCAGGGTTTCTCTGATAAAAACTACCCCGTACAGTTTAAGCTGTACGGGGCTTTTTTTAAGTAATAATAGTTATGAAAGCATTTTCTGAAATTGAAAAATGAATGAAAAATAAATTGAAGTTTCAAAAATGTAAAGTTCTGGACGAAATAATCGAGAAAAAAACAAAAAAATGCAAGAAACCATTGACGAACTCTCAAAAATTATATACAATATCAAACAGTGAAAAAAAGAGTGTAACAATGTGTAAGAAAGAGTGGAGGATTTCTGCAATGACTGCGTACAAGGATTTAACGAAAGAAGAGTTACTGGAACTGAAGAGCGGCCTGGAGGCCCGGTATGAAGAAGTAAAGGCAAAAGGCCTCAAACTGGATATGTCCAGAGGTAAGCCGTCAACTGAGCAGCTGAATCTGTCAATGGGGATGATGGATGTTCTGAACAGCAGCGCGGATCTGACATGCGCTGATGGTGTTGACTGCCGTAACTACGGTGGACTGGACGGAATTGGCGAGGCTAAACAGCTTCTTGCTGACATGATGGAAGTTCCGAAAGATAATGTAATTATCTTTGGAAATTCCAGTCTGAACGTTATGTATGATACCGTTGCACGTGCTATGACACATGGAATACTGGGGAGTACGCCGTGGTGCAAGCTGGACAAAGTAAAATTCCTCTGTCCGGTGCCTGGATATGACAGACATTTTGGTATTACGGAACATTTCGGTATCGAGATGATTAATATCCCGATGACACCGACAGGACCGGATATGGATCTGGTAGAAAAGTATGTAAACGAAGATCCGGCGGTAAAAGGAATCTGGTGTGTTCCGAAATATTCAAATCCTCAGGGAATTACCTACTCTGACGAGACGGTATTCCGCTTTGCCAATCTGAAACCGGCAGCAGAAGATTTCCGTATTTACTGGGATAATGCGTATTGTGTACATCATCTTTATGAGGATAAACAGGATTATCTGATCGAAATTCTGTCAGAGTGTAAGAAAGCAGGAAATCCGGACATGGTTTATAAGTTTTCTTCCACGTCCAAGATCAGCTTCCCGGGATCAGGTATTGCTGCCCTTGCTGCGTCTGAGGCAAACCTGAATGAAATCAGAAGCATGATGAAGATGCAGACAATCGGACATGATAAGGTAAATCAGCTTCGTCATGTGCGTTTCTTCAAGGATGTACATGGAATTGTCGAGCATATGAAAAAACATGCAAATATCATGCGCCCGAAGTTTGAGGCTGTAATTGACGTGCTTGAAAGAGAACTGGGCGGTCTGGAAATCGGTTCCTGGATTAAGCCTCTGGGCGGATATTTTATCTCCTTTGATGCAATGGAAGGATGTGCGAAGGCAATTGTTGCAAAAGCAAAAGAAGCCGGCCTTGTAATGACAGGGGCAGGTGCTACTTACCCGTACGGCAAGGATCCGCACGACAGTAATATCCGTATTGCGCCGTCCTATCCGACTCCGGAAGAACTGGCAGTTGCAACAGATATTTTTGTACTCAGCGTAAAACTTGTCAGCATTGATAAGCTGCTGGAGAATATGTAATTTGGATTTGCCGAAATGAACTTGAATTAAGAAATACTGGAAAATATTCAGATTTTTCTGGCTAGAATGGGACGGAGATATGGGATATGGGATCTTTATTCCGTTCCGGAATCTGAGAAAGATAAAGGATCTGAAATCTGATTAGAAATAAGGCCTGAGATGAAAACTCACTGCGTTCGGCAGATTCATCTCAGGCCTTAACATCAGACTTCAGATCCTTTGTTTTTCTGACAGATTCCTCCGAGTCAGAAGGATCCCACATTTCATATCTCTTGTGTATTCTATCTGGGAGAAACTCCTGATTATTTCCATTTTTCCAAAGCAGACATCCCTCTCTTCTGAATACGTCCTTTAAACACTTTCTTGTCTTCTGATTTTCTATTTGGTGACGGACCCCCCCTTTGACAATCCGAATTACTACCAGATCCCAAGGATATGCTGCATCCCCAGACTTACAAGCGTGATACCTGCCCAGCAGCAGAAACCGGTAAAAATGGGCTTCCCGCCGGTTTTTATTAGTTTAATTATGTTCGTATTCAGGCCAATGGCAGCCATTGCCATAACGATGAGAAATTTACTCAGATTCTTCAGAGGAGCTGTTACATCTGCAGGAAGCTGAAAGAGCGTTGTTACAATGGAAGCCAGAACAAAAAGCAATACAAAGTAAGGAAAAGATTTCCTGAGGCTGAAGGAAGAGCCTTTTGAGGATTTTTCTTTTCTCCCTCTGTAAATGGCAAGAACCAGTGTGATCGGAATGATTGCAAGGGTTCTTGTCATTTTTACGATTGCGGCCGCATCCAGTGTATTGCTGCCGTGGATCCCGTCCCAGGCAGTAGCAGCGGCGGTCACGGACGATGTATCATTAATCGCGGTTCCGGCAAAAAGACCAAATCCTTCATTGCTTAATCCAAGGATTCCGCCTAATGTGGGAAAGATAAGGGCGGCCAGTACATTAAAAAGAAAAATAACAGAAATGGACTGAGCCACTTCTTCGTCAGATGCATCGATTACCGGCGCGGTTGCCGCTATAGCGCTTCCTCCGCAGATGGAAGAGCCTACTCCGACAAGAATCGCATTATTTGTACGAAGTTTCAGCGCTTTGTACAGAACAAATGCAATTACCAGCGAAGTGGTGATTGTGGAAATTATAATAGGAAGAGACTGTTTTCCCTTTGCCAGTATTTCCGTCAGATTCATACCAAATCCCAGAAATACCACGGCGGCCTGCAGGATTTTTTTTGAGGTATAGTTAATGCCTGCGGTAAAAGGTTCTTTTTTTGTCAGAATAAGTGTCAGTATCATGCCAATCAGAATTGCAAATACCGGACCGCCGATAACAGGAACCGCCTGGCCGAGAAACCAGGATGGTACCGCAATAACCAGACAGAGCAGAAGTCCGGGAATATTTTTCTTCAGAAAATTCATTTTTGTTTCCTCACTTTCTCTCATCATTCTGAAAAGAGTGTGCATAATCTTTCATATTCGCTTTTCCCTTTTCATTTTTAGTAATTTTTTCCTGCAGATACAATACCATAAATTTATCATAAAATAAAATTATATATCTTTATTTTATCATAAATATATGTTATAGTAGATGCAGGGAGTAGTTCAGTATAAAGAGGGGCGGAGACTCTGTACAGGAGTGCTCCGCTCCTTATCTATTTGTGTATAAGGGGGCGCATTATGCTCGATTTCAGAATGGAGACATTTCTTACGGTGTGCAAGTGCATGAATTTTACGAGGGCATCGGAAAAACTGAATATTACACAGCCGGCAGTTTCCCAGCATATCCGTTTTCTGGAAAAACATTACAATACGAAGCTTTTCCGGTATGAAGGGAAAAAACTCAGGCTGACGGGCGCGGGGGAGATTCTGCGGAATGCATCGCTTACTATGATGCACGACGAGCAGTCCATGCAGAATGAAATGCAGAAAACAGAGAAAGAAGCGGAAATTCGCTTTGGCGCAACCCGTACCATCGGGGATTCGGTGATGGGGCGGGTGCTGGAAAAATATCTTGCCAGATATCCGCAGGCCAGGATTTATATGGAGGTGGAGAACACCCATGATCTTCTGGTGCGGCTGGATGAAGGAAAGATTGATTTTGCTCTTGTTGAAGGTTTTTTTAAGAAAAGCGAGTACGATTTTCAGATTTTTTCCAGGGAAAAATATATAGCTGTCTGCAGTCCGGACTATTTTTTTCAGAATACACCGGATCGCATTGAAAAACTTTTTCAGGAGCGCCTTCTTCTGAGAGAAGAGGGATCCGGTACCAGAGAGGTGCTGGAACGCTGTCTGGAAGCTCACAATCTGAGTGTCCAGGATTTTGACAGGAGGATGGAAGTGGGCAGCATGCAGACGATTAAAGAGTTGACAAAAGCCGGATGTGGTATTACATTTTTATATGAAGCTGCAGTTCGCGGTGAACTGGAAGATGGTTCACTGCGTCAGATTCCGCTTCAGGACTTTCCTGTTACGCATGAATTTGCGTTTATCTGGAGAAGAGGAAGTATTTATGCGGACTGGTACAGAGAACTGTTCCGGCGGTTTTCTGAATGATTCCGCAGTTTACGGAATACCGTAAATGGAATCTGTGCAGGTATATGGAACTGCAGGTATCAAATGAAAAAGGAAGTGACAGGTTAAAGATGTTACAGGTAGAACATTTATCATATGATGTTTTAGAAGAAGGGAAGCAGTCGGAGATCTTAAATGATGTCAGCTTCACTGTAAATGACGGTGAGATGCTTGTGATTACCGGCCCGAATGGGGGCGGAAAGTCTACACTTGCCAAACTTTTGATGGGAATAAACAAGGCGACATCCGGAAAGATCCTGCTCAACGGAGAGGATATTACGGAGTATACAATTGATGAGAGGGCAAAAGCAGGAATCGGTTTTGCCTTCCAGCAGCCGCCGCGTTTTAAGGGAATGACGGTGCGCAGACTGCTGTCCCTTGCGGCTGGACACCCGCTGGATGAAAAAACATGCTGCAATCTTCTGAGCAG
This sequence comes from uncultured Ruminococcus sp., assembly GCA_900553885.1. GTDB lineage: Bacteria > Bacillota > Clostridia > Lachnospirales > Lachnospiraceae > Mediterraneibacter. Next base: position 19,257 of record USFD01000008.1, on the reverse strand, counting down.
CGTAGGGCTTTGCGCGATGGAGTATATTGACCGGGAGGCTGACGCTACGCTTTCCGGAGGCGAAATCAAAAGAATTGAGATTGCCACAGTGCTTGCAAAACAGCATAAGCTCTGTATTTTTGATGAACCGGAGGCGGGAATTGATCTCTGGAGTTTTTCTATGCTGATCAAACGGTTTGAACAGATTCATAAGGAAAAGCAGGAGAGTATGATCCTGATTTCTCATCAGGAGAGAATTATCCGTATGGCTGACAGGATTATGGTGATTACAGATGGAAAAGTAGAGTCCATCGGTGCTGCTGATGAGATTATGCCGAAGCTGTTTAACCAGGAAGTGGATTCCTGCGAGTGCAGGAGACAAAAGGGAGGTGAGCTCTATGGAGCTTAATAAAGTGACAGAAGATGTACTTAAGGTGATAGACTCTTACGGTTTTAAGCAGGAGGGAGCATACAATCTCAGACTGAATGGCATGGCTGTGTGCCATGGGGACAGCCGTCATATTAAGATTGTGCCAAAAGAAGATAAACCGGGAATTGATATTTATATCAGCGGAGAGACAAAAGAGGAACAGGTGCATATTCCGGTAGTCATGTCCCAGGAAGGTGTAGATATTGTTTATAATGATTTCTATATTGAAGACGGCGCGGATGTAACCATCGTGGCCGGATGCGGGATACATGGCGAAGGGTGCAGCGAGACACGCCATGATGGAATCCATGCATTCCATGTAGGGAAAAATGCAAATGTAAAATATGTGGATAATCATTATGCGGAGGGCAACGGCACGGGAAGCAAAGTGCTTAACCCTGTGACAAAGATTTACGTGGGAGAAAACTCGGTCTTCACTCTGGAGACGACTCAGATCAGAGGTGTGGATTCTACAGAGAGGGAGAATTATATTGAACTTGCGGAGAATGCGAAACTGTTTGTCACCGAAAAACTGATGACAGACGAAAGCCAGACTGCAGTATCGAATATGGAAGTAGAACTTAACGGTGAAAACAGTTCTGCGCGGATCGTGTCCCGTTCCGTCGGAAAAGGGACGTCCAGACAGGTGTTCCATCCGAAAGCCATTGGCAATAATCTCTGCCATGCACATATCCAGTGTGACTCCATTATTATGGATCATGCTGAGATCAGCTCTATCCCCGAAATTGACGCCAAACATGTGGATGCTCAGATTATCCATGAGGCGGCTATCGGAAGAATCAATGATGAGCAGCTTGTAAAGCTTCGGACATTCGGGCTTACAGAGGAAGAGGCGGAGTCTGTTATCATTGAAAGCTTTTTGAAATAAAACAGGGCGGCAGCTCAAAAGTGTGCCGGAAAACAGACAAAATCAGAAGCAGCGGGATTCTGGCTGAAAAGCCATCCCCGCTGCTTTTTTTAATTATCTTTCGCCCAGCCAAATGAATATTTTACTGCTTTATTCCAGCCCCTGATACGTGCCTCCCGGTCTTCAGGGGAGATAGAAGGCTCAAAGATCCGTTCAATGATCTGATTTTCAATTACATCATTTTTACCGGACCAGTAGCCGACGGCAAGGCCGGCCAGATATGCAGCTCCTGTCGCCGTGGTTTCAACACAGGCCGGACGCCTGACCGGCGCATTAATAATATCAGCCTGCACCTGCATCAGAAAATCGTTTGCACTGGCTCCGCCGTCTGCTCTGAGAGAGGCCAGTTCAATGCCTGAATCCGCTTTCATGGCGGTCAGTACGTCATTTACCTGATAGGCAAGGGATTCCAGTGTTGCGCGGATGATGTGATACTTATTTACACCCCGGGTAATTCCTACTATGGTTCCTCTTGCGTACTGATCCCAGTGAGGCGCGCCAAGGCCGGTAAATGCCGGCACAACATAGCAGCCATTCGTATCCGGTACTTTTTGCGCCATGTATTCGGAATCGTCGGCAGAATCAATCAGGCGCATCTCATCTCTGAGCCACTGGATAGCAGCTCCTGCTACAAAGATCGATCCTTCCAGTGCGTAGGTTACTTTACCGTCCAGTCCCCAGGCTATCGTAGTGACAAGTCCGTTTCTGGAAAAGACCGGAGTCTCTCCGGTGTTCATCAGAAGAAAACAGCCGGTGCCGTATGTATTCTTTGCATCTCCCGGAGCAAAACAGGTCTGGCCGAACAACGCGGCCTGCTGATCTCCTGCGGCTCCGGCAATGGGAATAGGACCTCCGAAAAAAGCGGGGTCAGTTTCCCCGTAAACGCAGCTGGACGGACGTACTTCCGGCAGGATACTTCGGGGAATATTAAGTTCTTTCAGAATCTCATCATCCCAGGCAAGAGTGTTTATATTAAAGAGCATAGTACGGGATGCGTTGGAGTAATCTGTAATATGAACTCTGCCTTTTGTCAGTTTCCAGATCAGCCAGGTTTCTACGGTGCCAAAGAGAAGTTCGCCGTTTTCGGCGCGTTCCCGTGCTCCTGGAACATTGTCCAGAATCCATTTTATCTTTGTCCCGGAAAAATATGCATCGATGACAAGCCCGGTTTTCTCTCTGAAATTTTCCGTCAGTCCTTTCGCTTTCAGAGAATCACAGTAATCAGAAGTACGGCGGCACTGCCATACAATAGCATGGAAGACCGGCTCACCGGTTGCCCTGTCCCATACAATGACAGTTTCCCGTTGATTGGTAATACCGATTGCCGCAATGTCTTCAGCAGAGGCGCCGATCTTACTCATGGCCTCAACTGCCACCCCAAGCTGACTGGCCCAGATTTCGTCCGCATCATGCTCCACCCATCCCGGACGGGGAAAGTACTGAGTAAACTCCCGCTGAGCGGAGCTGCATACCCTTCCTCTTTTGTCAAAAAGAATACAGCGGTTACTGGTAGTTCCGGCATCAAGTGCCATAATATATTTTGCCAAAATAAAGCCTCCTTCCATATAAAATCGTAATTAAAGAAAAATTCGGACAATTCTACTCAAAGGGGTCAGACCCCTTTGCCTGAAGTTTTCTGAATATTCTATTTGCACACATCGATCCATTCGTTTGAGCGGGCGGCTTTTTCCAGTTCTCCGCAGGTCATCTCGACTGCCGAGTTTCCGCTTCCGGCAGCGGGAAAGACGGTATCAAAACGTTTCATGGAAACATCCAGATAAACTTTTACGGTATCCGGATTGGCAAAAGGACACACACCGCCGATGGCATGTCCGGTCAGAGGTTCAACATCCTCCGGCGCCAGCATTTTTGCTTTCATCCCGAAGAAATGTTTGAATTTGCTGTTGTCAATTTTCATATCTCCGGCAGTGACAATCAGGATAGCAGCATCTTTTTCTTTTGTATAAAATGACAGGGTTTTTGCAATCCTTGCCGGCTCAACGCCTGCAGCCTGCGCGGCCAGCTCGACCGTTGCACTGGATACGGGAAATTCAATAATTTCTTTGTTAATATGATTAGTTTTAAAATAACTTCTAACACTTTCTACAGACATGATTTTATCTCCCTTAAACTAGTATTTGAATAAATTATACCAAGAATCAGAGCGTTAGGGAATTGATTTTTTACGTCTATATGGTGACCGGGCAATCGTATTGCATTTCTTATGCGGACGTGGTAACATTATTTTCGGATTAAAAATACGTTTTTTTCCGCACGCCGGCAATTGGATCCGGCGGATCAGGAGGTATAGAGATGAAAAAAGTAAATGTGAGAAAACTTGCCCTTGCGGGGATTCTTGTTGCAGTAGGAATTGTATGCTCTCCGCTGTCTATTCCGGTGGGGGCATCCAAATGTGCCCCGGTTCAGCATTTTATTAACATACTCGGCGGTGTATTCTTAGGTCCCGGGTATTCGGTCGGAATGGCATTTGTTACCAGCCTGCTCAGAAATCTTATGGGAACAGGCACACTGCTGGCATTCCCGGGTTCCATGTGCGGAGCGTTTCTGTGCGGTATTTTATATAAGTACGGAAAGCGTCTTCCACTGGCATATGCAGGGGAGCTGTTTGGTACATCTGTTATTGGAGGATTTCTCAGTTATCCCATCGCAGCACTCCTTATGGGGAGCAAAAGCGCTGTATATGGATTTGTGTTCCCGTTTTTCGTGTCAAGTTTCGGAGGAACGATTATTGCGGCGATTCTTGTGACTGCCATGAAAAAAATGAAAGTATTCGATATTTATCTGGGGAATCTGGAGCCGAAGACGGGAACAGCCGGAACAGGGAAGAAATGATGTATTCGCAGAGGATGACACGGAAATAAAAGGGCTGATTTATCTGCGGTACATGAAAAAGGAGCATAAGAAATAAAAATGTTTAAAGAATGTCTGGAAAACGTGAGAAGATGCGCACCTTTGATTCATAATATAACAAATTATGTTACGGTAAATGATGTGGCAAATGTGATTCTTGCATGCGGGGGAAGCCCGATTATGTCTGATGAGACAGAAGATGTGGAAGACATTACTTCTCTCTGCGGGGGACTGAATATTAACATAGGAACCCTTCACAAAACAAGTATTGAAGGAATGTTCCGGGCAGGATGCCGGGCGAATGAGCTTGGGCATCCGGTTGTACTTGATCCGGTAGGGGCTGGCGCAAGCACTTTTCGTACCGATACAGCGCTTTCCCTTATGAGAGGACTGCGCCTGAGTGCTGTGCGCGGAAATATTTCCGAAATCAGGGCTCTGGCAGAAGGCAGGGGAAAGACGAAAGGTGTTGATGCGGATATAGCTGATGCGGTTACAGAGGATACGCTGGATGAGGCTGTGGCATTCGTGAAGGCATTTGCACAGAAGTCCGGCTGTATTGCCGCTGTTACCGGTGCGATTGATCTGGTATCGGACGGGAGCGTCTGTTATGTGATTCGAAATGGACGCCCGGAAATGGGGAAAATTACAGGAACAGGATGTCAGCTGTCAGGAATTATGACAGCTTATCTGACAGCTAATCCTGACTGTGGCCTGGAGGCTGCGGCTGCTTCGGTGTGTATGATGGGTCTTGCCGGCGAGATCGGATGGGGCAGGATGCAGAAGGGAGACGGAAATGCCACCTACCGAAACCGGATTATTGATGCCGTTTATAATATGAAAGGCGAAGAACTGGAGAAAGGAGCAAAATATGAACTGCGATAAAAAAGATCTGCTGCTCTATGCGGTGACAGACAGAAGCTGGCTGAAGGGACAGACTCTCTGCGAACAGGTGGAACAGGCTTTGAAAGGAGGCGTTACATTTCTTCAGCTCAGAGAGAAAGAGCTGGATGAGCAGGAATTTCTTGAGGAGGCGCAGGCAATTCAATGGCTGTGCAAAAAGTATCATATACCTTTTATAATTAACGATAATGTTGCTCTGGCTTCGCAGATCGGAGCAGATGGAGTACATGTGGGGCAGAGTGATATGGCGGCCGGGGAAGCCCGGAAAAAACTGGGACCGGACCGGATTATCGGTGTATCTGCCCGCACGGTGGATGAAGCTCTCGAAGCACAGCGGCAGGGAGCGGATTATCTGGGTGTGGGAGCAGTATTTCATACCGGCTCCAAAGCGGATGCGGTAGAAGTGGATCACCAGGTTCTACGGGAGATCTGCAGTGCGGTTGATATTCCGGTCATTGCCATAGGAGGTATAACACGGGAAAATGTCGGGCAGCTTAAACATACCGGTGTCTGCGGAATTGCTGCGATCAGTGCGATTTTTGCACAGAAAAATATTGAAGCTGCAGCCAGAGAACTGAGAATGCTTACTGAAGAGATGGTGAAGGAATAAGATGATTCGCGGTGTTATTTTTGATGTAGACGGTGTGCTTCTGAATTCCATGCCTGTGTGGGAAAATCTGGGCGAACTATATCTGAAATCCAGAGGAATTCCGGCAGAAAAGGGGCTGGGTGAGATCCTCTTTTCTATGAGCCTGGAAGAAGGAGCCCAATATCTGATCAGCCATTATGGCCTTGAAATGACATGTGAACAGGTAGTAAAGGGGCTTGCACGGGAAGTGCGGGAATTTTATGTGGAAAGGGTTCCGCTGAAAGAGGGGGTACGCCAGTTCCTGGAAGAATTCCGTGAAAGGAAAATCCCGATGGTAATTGCTACATCCGGAGACCGGGATAATACAGAAGCTGCGTTGAAGCGCCTGAAGGTATTTTCGTATTTTCAGGGGATTTTTACCTGCTCCGGAATCGGAAGCGGGAAAAATCAGCCGGATATTTTCTATGCGGCAGCTCTTCAGCTGGATACAGATGCCAGGGAGACACTGGTGTTTGAAGATGCGTATCATGCTCTTCGAACAGCGAAAAAAGCAGGATTCAGAACAGTTGCTGTCTATGACAGATCGAATGATAAGAATCTTGCACAGATCTGGAATACGGCGGATATCTATCTGCCTGAATTTGCGGACTTTGATCTGTTCTGGAAGCGGGTCGAACAATTGAAATGAAAAGTGTAATCTAGAATATGAAAGGAAAAAGTTTCTATGAAAACAGCATTAACGATTGCGGGGAGTGATTCCAGTGGCGGAGCGGGAATCCAGGCTGATATTAAAACAATGATGGCGAATGGAGTTTATGCCATGAGTGCCGTTACAGCCCTGACTGCTCAGAATACGACTGGTGTAGCTGCTATTATGGAAGCGGAGCCGGATTTTCTGGGACAGCAGCTGGATTGTATTTTTACGGATATCCGTCCGGATGCTGTAAAGATCGGAATGGTTTCTTCTCCCGGGCTTATTGAGGTAATTGCAGAAAAGCTGGAGCAGTACAGTGCCGGCAATATTGTCCTGGATCCGGTCATGGTAGCAACCAGCGGTGCCAGGCTGATCAGCGGGGATGCCGTGGAAAAACTCAAGACGAAACTTCTGCCGGCGGCAGATATACTCACTCCGAATATTCCCGAGGCAGAAGTTCTCTCCGGCAGGAATATTTCTTCCAGGGAAGAAATGGAGAACGCAGCGGAACAGATCGGAAAAGAGTACGGATGTGCTGTCCTGTTAAAGGGCGGGCATGATCTGAATGATGCAAATGATTATCTGTTTCAGAACGGCCGGGGCAGATGGTTCTGCGGACAGCGGATTCATAATCCCAATACGCATGGAACCGGATGTACCTTGTCCAGCGCGATTGCGTCTAATCTGGCAAAAGGATTCCCGCTTGAAGAGGCGGTAGAAAGGGCCAAAGAGTACATTTCCGGTGCGCTCGGAGCAATGCTCGATCTTGGAAGGGGCAGCGGACCAATGGATCACGGATTTGATGTGAAAAGCAGATTCTTCAGCGGTCCAGAGGGTACGGCATAAAAAATATTCTGTGATTTACTGATACCGGTACGGAGCCTGAATGGCTCCGGAAGGTATACTTTCTATAAATTTCCTGGGAGTCATTCCGTATTTCTTTTTAAATTCCCTGTAAAAATATGACAAATTTGAAAATCCTACAGATAGCGCAGTGTCCAGAACGGACTGATTCCCCTGGGCAAATTGTTCCGCGGCTTTCTCAAGGCGCAGATTTTTAATATATTCCAGGCAGGACGTGCCGGTATATTTTTTAAAAAAGCGCATAAAGTGGTATTCACTGAAATAGCAGATCCGCGCAAGCTGAGGAATTGTAAGTTCTTCTGCAAAATGGTCGCCGATATATTCCAGTACCAGTTTCAATTTAAAAGTATGTTCTGATTCAAGAGGGGAATGTACAGCACGTTCACTACCGTAAGGAAGCAGTGCAGCAATTACCTGAAGCAGTAAAGAGCGCAGAAGCAGTTCATAGCCGGCAGGCATATCCTCATAGGTGCGGCTGATCTTCCGGAAAATAGCAAGAACATCTCTGTATGCCGGATGACTTCTATTGATCAGACATGGCAGGATCAGTGTCTGGTTTATTACAGGAGTAAGATATTTAACTGCGCAGATATCTGCGGAATTTGCTCCGAGAAAGTTCATATGGAACACATATGTTTCCGAACACATGCCATCCTGGGAAGAAGCGGTAATTGCGTGGAGAACAGCAGGGGGCACAAAAAGCAGATCCCCCTCTGAGACGTCATAGTTATCCAGGTGTACCTGATAAGTGCAGCTGCCCTCGGAAATAAGAGTCAGTTCGGCTTCATCATGCCAGTGGGCCGAAACAGAAGGATAGAGCTCAGTCAGCGTTGTGATATATTTTTTCAGAGGAAACATATGCTCGCCGTGCCGGGTCTGTTCTTTTTGCTCCGGAGAAAGAGAAGAATTGTGTGCCATTTTGACTCCTTTCTGACAATTTCACCCAAAGGGGACGTAGCCCTTTGAAAAGGGGTCTGACCCCTGGCAGAATTGTGCAATAAATATGAAAATATTGTACAAGAATTTTCTTTTTTACAGCTATATAATAACAGCATCATACAAAAATGACAATAAGGAGCGGAATGGGAATGGAAAGAAAATGGTGGCATGACAAGGTTGCATATCAGATTTATCCGAAAAGTTTTCTGGATTCGAATGGAGACGGAATTGGTGATCTGCAGGGAATTATATCAAAGCTGGATTATCTGAAAGAGCTGGGGATTGATATTATCTGGCTGTCTCCGGTTTATCAGTCGCCTTTTGTGGATCAGGGGTATGATATCTCGGATTACTATAAAATTGCGGAAGAATTTGGAACAATGGAGGATTTTGACGAGCTTCTTGCTGAAGCAAAGAAGCGGGATATGTATATTCTTATGGATCTGGTCGTAAATCATTGTTCTGATAAACATGAATGGTTTCAGAAGGCACTGGCGGATCCGGACGGAGAATATGCACAGTATTTTCACTTTGTGAAAGGAAAAGAGGGAAAGGAGCCGAGTAATTATCGCTCCTATTTTGGCGGGAGCGCATGGGAGAAGATCCCGGGAACGGATAAATATTATCTCCATATGTTCGCAAAAGAGCAGCCGGATCTGAACTGGGAAAATCCGAGGCTACGGGATGAAATTTATAAAATGATGAACTGGTGGCTGGATAAAGGACTGGCAGGATTCCGAATAGATGCAATTATAAATATTAAGAAAGATTTAAATTTCCCATCATTCGAACCGGACGGCCCGGACGGGCTTGCATCCTGTGTGAAAATGGTTGAGGAAGTGCAGGGAGTCGGTGAATATTTTGATGATATGAAGAAGCATACATATGGAAAATATAATGCTTTTACCGTTGCAGAAGTTTTCAATATGAAAAAAGATGAGCTGGCTCAGTTTATCGGGGACGAAGGGCATTTTTCATCCATGTTTGATTTCAGCGCGCATGAGCTTGCACAGGGCAGTCATGGGTGGTATGATTCCAGACCTCTTGTCTTTAAGGAATGGAGAGATGTGATTTTTGCTTCTCAGAAAGAAGCGCAGGGAATAGGTTTTAAGGCAAATATTATTGAAAATCATGACGAGCCAAGAGGCGCCAGCCGTTTTCTTCCGGAATATGCGCAGAATGAGACGGGAATCAAGATGCTTGCAACAACTTTTCTCTTTCTGTATGGAATTCCCTTTATTTATCAGGGACAGGAAATCGGCATGACCAATTGCAGACGCGGGGATATTTCCGAATATGATGATATTAGTACAAAAGACCAGTACAATGAAGCCCTGCAGGCAGGATGTTCAAGGAAACAGGCGCTGGAATGCTGCTATGAAAACAGCCGCGATAATGCCCGTACGCCTATGCAGTGGAGCAGCGGGGAAAATGCCGGATTTACGTCAGGAACCCCCTGGCTTGCGCTGAATCCTGATTACAGGAAGATCAATGTGGCTGAGCAGGAGAAACGCGGGGATTCCGTTCTTTCTTATTACAGGAAACTGATTGCATTGAAAAAATCCCCTGAATTCAGGGAAGTGCTGACTTATGGAAAGTTTATTCCGGAGCAGGAAGATTCTGACAGTATTTTTGCCTATCACCGGTTTTTAGAGGAAACCGGTCAGAATATTCTCGTTGCCGCCAATTATGGAAAAGAGTCATGTGAAATTCCGCTTGGATGCAATTCTGCCAGAGCCTTGTTGTCAAATATGGGGAGAGAAAGCGAGATTGAACTGGAAATCCATGAAAAAGGGCGAATTACACTGGACAGCTGTCAGGCCGCGGTACTTCTGCTGCAGGAGTAAGAGGGGCTGTAGAATGCCCGAAGGATAAGAGCTGAGATAAATATCCGCATAGTAAATAATATGAAATAAAAAACGCAGAGCGGTCTTCCGATAAATGGAATCTGCTCTGCGTTTGCTATGTTTTCTGAAAAACGCAGCAAATGTTTTTGCATTCAGTATGTAAGACTCTGGCCGGGCAGTTCATGCATGCCAGTGAAATTAAAGCAGATGAATGCCGTTTGCCAGTGCGTTTTCTACTACATGATCCGGCCAAAGAGAGGACTGTACCTCGCCGATATGGGCCTTTCTGAGGTAATACATACAGATTCGGGACTGACCGATGCCTCCGCCTACAGTGTAGGGAAGCTCGCCGTTCAGCAGCGATTTCTGGAAAGGCAGTTCAGCCCGCTCTTCGCATCCTGCTTCTTTCAACTGGCTTCTGAGAGAATTTTCATCAACACGGATACCCATGGAAGAAATTTCAAAAGCCATATCGAGAACCGGGTAATATACGATGATATCACCATTTAATTCCCAGTCGTCATAATCCGGGGCACGGCCATCGTGTCTCTGCCCGGAGGCAAGAGTTTTCCCGATCTGTGAAATAAATACAGCACCTTTTTCGCGGGCAATCCGGTTTTCCCGTTCTTTTGGCGCACAGTCAGGATACATATCTTCCAGTTCCTGAGAGGAAATAAAGAAAATATCATCCGGCAGAAGTGGTTCAATATAATTGTATCTGCGGGAAATAAAATCTTCTGTATCTTTCAGCGCACTGTATACCTTTCTTACAGTATACTGCAGCGTTTCCATATTACGTTCTTCTTTTGAGATGATTTTTTCCCAGTCCCACTGGTCAACATACAGAGAATGAACATTGTCAGTATCCTCATCTCTGCGGATCGCGCTCATGTCTGTATACAGACCTTCCCCTGAGTGAAATCCGTATTTTTTCAGCGCATAACGTTTCCACTTGGCAAGAGAGTGAACAATCTCTGCAGCAGCATCGTTCTGCTCTTTGATTCCAAAAGAAACCGGGCGCTCGACTCCGTTCAGATTATCATTCATTCCGGATTCCGGACGGACAAAAAGCGGAGCAGATACACGTGTCAGATGCAGGGATTTTGCCAGGGCACGCTCAAAATGATCTTTTACTTCTTTGATGGCAACTTCAGTTTCGCGGATTGTAAGAGGAGAGGAGTAGCCATCCGGTATTTTTAACTGTTCCATAATAAGACTCCTTTTGCAAAATTTAGACATATCTATTTTATTTTACTGAGGGAGCAGGAAGAAGTCAATAGGGACAGATTATCCCTTCTATTAAAAGGCGTCAGAAAGTTCATTGGTAAAATTAACAGATAATACAAAGATATACTGAAAAAATACAAAAAACTTATTGACAAACGAATAATTGAATGGTAGTATATAACCAACAAATAAAACTGAATGAACAATCTGACAGGAGAAGATAACAGTAGTTATTATCAAATGGATGATAGTTACAGGAAGTTTTATAAAACCTGTGGGATGTCGTGATTGGAAAAGTAACAGTCAGATACGGAGAAATATCATAATGACGAGAAAGTTATGAGAGAAGTAAAATCTGTATCGGGAAGAGGGGCAGTTACAAATACCAAAGTCCGGCAGGAATTTATGAAAAGGAGGTACGGACCGCCGGGAACATAAGTTAAATCTATCAATCAGAAGGATAGAAAAGAAAGAGGTAAAAAGAATGATAGAAATATCAAACTGAAAGTGGATGTTGATCAGAAGAATGATTAGCATCCACTTTCTTTTTGTGTCCTGAGAATTTTTCTGTATTGTATTATGGAGAAAAAATTGGTAGAATAAATGAGGGGAATCGCGTGCTTTAATTATGGCGGAAGAAAATTCTGCAGGCACGCGTTATTTATCATTAAGCTGAGGTGGAGTATATGAATGGATTATTTGACAGAGTAAAAAGCATGATTCCTGAAGATTTCTTCTTTTCCTGGGACGCCAAGATAGAGGCGATTTCCAGAACGGAGATCATTTGTTTTGCAGTTCTGGCTGCAGCAGGACTTCTTTTGTGTCTGCTTGGATTGAAAATTGTCCGGGTATGGTCAGCAGTCCTGGGAGTTTCGGCCGGATTTTTCGGCGCGGCAGCAGTACTGCATCAGACAGATGCCGGCGGTATGGCGGTTTTAATTGCCGGCGCAATAGCAGGAATTATTCTGGGATTTCTTGGTGCGTTTTTCTTCCGTTTTGGAGTGTTCCTGACAGTATTTCTTTCCGTAGCCGGTATTTATGTGCAGGTTATTCAGCCGGAAGAATATCTTTCGGCAGGAATTGGTCTGGCTGTTGCCCTGATTCTGGCTGCGCTTGCAGTACGGTTCGTAGTGGCACTTACAATTTTTGCAACGTCTGTCTGGGGCGGAATTGTAGCAGGTACATCGGTTTATCAGCTTGTACCTGTACAGGGAAAAATGATAAGTATTCTTTTCTGCGTGATATTTGCTGTGCTTGGTATTCTTGTACAGCTTTTACTGGAATCAAGAAAAAGAAAACGCAGAAATCTTGAAAAGGCGGCGGAAATACGGGAGACCCATTCGACAGAGAATGAAATAGAAAAAGCCAGATCGCTGATTGATGATCTTGATACAATGCCGGAAGAGGAGTCAGTCGAATCTGAAGAACAGGATATTGAAATTATCGATCTTGGCGGGGATGAGGACGACGAAGAATAATTATCAGATGTGAAAATATAAGATTGAGTCCGTTTTATGACACACCTTGTCTGTTAGGATACTTTTAAAAGTAAAAATTCTATCAGAGAAAGGTGTGTTTTTATGTATATCAGAAGATCGGTTATGAAAGGTATTATTATTCTTGCGGGAGTATGCGCTCTTATTGCACTGGCGGCTGTTTTCTGTTTTACAGAGACACAGATACCACCTACAATATTCTGCGGTGCATGGATTGTCTGCCTGCTTTTTATATCTCATATGGCGGGAAAAAACAGCAGAAGATGAGATTGGTTTTCGATACGTGAAAAAAGAATGTCCTTTGGTTGTCAGTTATGGAACAAAGCGCTATAATATAGAAGAAAGAAAACTACAGATCTGGTTCCATATCGGATGAAAAAGGAGGTGTGTTTATGAAAATTGATATGCACTGCCATGTAAAAGAAGGTTCCATTGACAGTAAGGTGGGACTTGAAGAATATATTACAATTCTGAAGAGACATGGTTTCCAGGGCATGGTGATTACAGACCACGATACGTATAATGGATACCGCTACTGGAAGAACAATATCAAAGGAAAAAAACATACAGACTTTGTAGTTCTTAAAGGAATAGAATATGATACAAGGGATGCGGGACATATTATTGTGATTATGCCCGAAGGAGTTAAGATGAAGCTGCTGGAAATGCGGGGAATGCCTCTGGCGCTCCTCATTGATCTGGTTCATCGGAACGGCGGAGTGCTGGGACCGGCACATCCGTGCGGGGAAAAATATATGAGCTTTACCAATGCCAGAAGGTATTATCTTTCTCCGGAAATTGTAAAAAGGTTTGACTTTGTGGAAGGCTTTAACAGCTGTGAGTCTGCGGAGTCAAACGCAGGGGCAATGAAACTGGCCAGAAAGTACGGTAAGATTACAACCGGGGGAAGCGATTCTCACAAGCCTGACTGTGTGGGCAGAGGATATACAATCCTGCCGGAGCCGGTAACATGTGAGACGGAGCTGATTTCCATGATTCATAAGAAGACTCCGTTTAAAGCCGAGGGCGTACTTTATGAGAAAACTACCAAGGAAAAGATGGGAAAGGTAAACAAGCTCCTTGTATATTCTTTCTGGGTGTATAACAAGAGCGGCGAGCTTTTGAAACGCCGGGGAAGGAATAAGAAGATGGAAGAGGAGCACCCGTTTGACCCGATTGATCCTGTCGAGTTATATTATCATTCTTAGTGTACAGCTGCTTTGCGGACAGTACTGCCCGGGAAAGCAAAGGCAGCAGGCGTCAGTCTGAAGAGACATAGAGCCTGCGCCTCTTCCCGGGAGATTGTCCGTATTTTCGTTTGAAAATGCGGTTAAAATAGGAAAGATTGTCAAAACCGCTTTTCTCTGCAACCTCCAGAATTGTGGCATCAGATGTGCGAAGGAGCCGTTCTGCTATCGTGAGACGATAGTCGTTCAGATATTCGATAAAGCCGGTACCCATGTAGGCTTTGAAAAATTTCATAAAATGAGATTTGCTATAAAATGTCAGGGCTGCCATATCATCGATTGTTATGTGGTCCGTGTAGTGTTCTTCTACATATTTCAGAATAATTTTAATCTTTTCCAGTGATTTTGTCTGAAGTGCCGGTGCGGCACTTTTTTTCTGCTGATGTGATATGAGAAGGAAGAGAAGCTGGAAAAGAAATCCTTTTACTGAAAGCTGATATCCGGTGGGACGTTTTTCGCAGAGACGGTCGATTCGGCTGATACAATCTGATATTTCCGGATATCCGGGGACTGACTGAGTGAGGAAGCAGGCGCAGTGCAGTTCTCCTTTCATTAATGGCGTGATAAACTGTCTGGCACACAGATCTGTTTCGCCGGAGATCAGAAGTTCCGGCTTCAGAATGATATTTTCGTACTCCATTTCCCTGGATTCATATTGCTCAATAGAATGGAGCTGCCCGGGACGGATAAACACAATATCGCCGGAAGTGACAGTGCGTCTGTCAAAATCAACCGAAATAAGTCCCGTTCCTTTTTTAATTACTACAATTTCCAGCTCGGTATGCCAATGGAGAGGAACGAGAGTAAAATCCAGAGGTATGGAACAAAGATAAGTATTGTAGGGGAATTCTGAAGCGGTGTGGGCTTTTGTTTCATGATAGTTCTGGTATTCATTAAGGTTCATGGCATATCCTCCGGGGAAATTCTGCTCGATGCAGTTTTTAAAAATGTGCTGTCTTTCTGCTGTTTTAAGGAATCGGCGCTGAGCTGATATCGGGGAGCGGACAACCATTGTCAGGAAAACAGAAAAATCCGGCTTTTGTACGTTATATGGAATTACGGATTTATTATAGCTGATTTTCATTTATTTGCAGAAATTATATCTACAAATTATATATGGGGACAGATAATTTGCTGATGATAGTATTGTACAATAAAATGAAAGTATTTTGCAAGAAATTACAGGAAAAGAGTATTAGAATGCAGAATATAGAGATAAGATACAGTATCGGCGCAGCTCCCGGCAGGTTGCCGCGGGCAGGGAAAGACGCCGAAGATTTTTGAAAGGAGTTATACCATGAACATTCAGGAAAAAATGGAGAAGTATCTTGGAAAGACGGTAGCACAGGCAGATAATGAGGAGATTTATCATGCTCTTCTGAATATTGTTCAGGAGATGGCAGCTGAGAGGGAACACACAGACAGTAAGAAAAAAGTTTACTATATCTCAGCAGAATTTCTTATCGGAAAACTTCTTTCCAATAACATGATCAACCTTGGAATTTATGGAGAGGTAAAGGACATCCTGGAGAAAAACGGAAAAGATATCTGTGAGATCGAGGAAGTTGAACCGGAACCGTCTCTTGGAAACGGAGGCCTGGGGCGTCTGGCTGCATGTTTCCTTGATTCAATAGCAACGCTGGGACTGGCCGGCGACGGAATCGGACTGAACTATCATCTGGGTCTGTTTAAACAGGTGTTTGAGAATAATCTGCAGATGGAGACACCGAATCCCTGGATTGAAAAGGCTTCCTGGCTGAAAAAGACGGATGTTACATATCCGGTTGAGTTTAAGGGGCTGAAGGTTAATGCAAGGATGTATGATGTTGAGGTGACCGGATACAACAACAAGACCAATAAACTTCATCTGTTTGATCTGGATTCCGTGGATGATACAATCGTAAAAAACGGAATCGAATTCGACAAAGAAGATATCGAAAAGAATCTGACCTTGTTCCTTTATCCGGATGACAGCGACGAACAGGGAAGACTGCTCCGGATCTATCAGCAGTACTTTATGGTAAGCAGCGGCGCCCAGCTGATTCTGGATGAATGTACGGCAAAGGGATGCAATCTTTATGATCTTCCGGATTATGCGGTGATTCAGATTAATGATACCCATCCTACAATGGTGATCCCGGAACTGATCCGTCTGCTGACAGAACGGGGCATGGACATGGACGACGCCATTGATGTGGTATCCAGAACCTGCGCCTATACAAACCATACCATTCTGGCAGAGGCTCTGGAGAAATGGCCGGTATATTATCTGAAGAAAGTTGTTCCCCAGCTTGTGCCGATTATTGAGGTGCTGGATGACAAGGTAAGAAGAAAATTTGAGGATGAAAGCGTTGCCATCATTGACAGAAATGACACGGTTCATATGGCGCACATTGATATTCACTACGGCTTCAGTGTAAACGGTGTGGCAGCTCTGCACACAGAGATCCTGAAGAACTCTGAGCTGAATAATTTTTATAAGATTTATCCGGAGAAGTTCAATAACAAGACAAACGGTATTACATTCCGGCGCTGGCTTCTTCACTGTAATCCGCTTCTGACAGAGTTCCTGGATGAGACCATCGGAGAGGGCTATAAAAAGGATGCTTCCGAACTTGAAAAACTTCTGCAATACAAAGATGACGAAAACGTTCTTGAAAAGCTTCTGGAGATCAAACACAAAAACAAAGAAGCACTGTGCACATATCTGAAAGATACACAGAATATTCAGATCAGCCCGGATACGATTTTTGATATCCAGGTAAAACGTCTCCATGAGTATAAACGGCAGCAGCTGAATGCGCTTTATATTATTGATAAATATCTGGAGATCAAAGCCGGAAAAATTCCGACGGCTCCGGTTACGGCAATCTTCGGCGCCAAGGCGGCTCCGGCTTATGTGATCGCCAAGGATATCATTCACCTGATTCTCTGTCTGCAGGAGATAATTAACAATGATCCGGAAGTAAGTCCGTACATGAAAGTTGTTATGGTAGAAAACTATAATGTTACAAAAGCAGGCAAATTAATTCCTGCATGCGATATTTCCGAACAGATTTCTCTTGCATCCAAAGAGGCCAGCGGAACCGGAAACATGAAGTTCATGCTGAACGGAGCCGTAACTCTTGGAACAGAGGATGGTGCAAATGTAGAGATCCACGAGTGTGTAGGTGATGATAATATTTTCGTATTCGGAGCATCCAGCGACGAGGTGATTGAACACTACGCAAAAGCAGATTATGTGGCAAAAGACTACTATGAGAAGAATCCGGCGATCAGAGCGGCAATTGATTTTATAACAAGTGACAAGATGCTGGAAGTAGGATGCAAGGAAAATCTGGAGAGACTCCAGAAAGAGCTGATTAATAAAGACTGGTTTATGACGCTTCTTGATTTTGATTCTTATAAGGAGACAAAGGAGAAGGCGCTGGAAGCTTACGCAGACAGAAAAGAGTGGGCGAAGAAGATGCTGGTTAATATTGCCAAAGCAGGTTTCTTCTCCTCAGACAGAACCATTGAAGAATACAACAGAGATATCTGGCACTTATAAAATGTGCGGATAAGGAGGAAGATATGAAAAGAGCAAGCGGAATCTTACTGCCGGTATTTTCACTGCCGTCAAAATACGGGATCGGATGCTTCTCAAAAGAAGCTTACAAATTTATTGATCTGCTGAAAAAAGCGGGACAGAGCTACTGGCAGATTCTGCCTCTTGGACCGACTGGTTATGGGGATTCCCCATACCAGTCTTTCTCCACGTATGCCGGCAATCCCTATTACATCGACCTGAAAACACTGGTGAAAGAGGGGCTTCTGACCAAAAAAGAGTGCAAGGCATATGATTTTGGAGACCGGGAGGATGGTATCGATTATGAGAAAATCTACAAATCCCGTTTCAAAGCACTGAAAAAAGCCTTTGACCGGTTTCAGAAAAATGAAGATTATGAGAGATTTGTAAAGGAAAATGCGGACTGGCTGGATGATTACAGCCTGTACATGGCTATAAAGGACAGAAACGGCGGCATCAGCTGGAAAGAGTGGGAGGAACCTCTTAGAACAAGGGAAGAGGCTGCGCTGACCGCTGCGAAAAAAGAGCTGGCTGAGGAGATTGCTTTTTATAAATTCCAGCAGTATGAGTTTGACCGGCAGTGGAAAAGCCTTCATGCATACGCCAGTAAGCAGGGAATTAAGATCATCGGAGATATTCCGATTTATGTGGCTTTTGACAGCGCGGATACCTGGGCGTCTCCGGAACTGTTTCAGTTTGATGAAGAAAACAATCCTGTGGGAGTTGCCGGATGTCCGCCGGACGCTTTTTCAGCAACCGGACAGCTGTGGGGCAATCCTCTCTATGACTGGGAATATCACAAGAAGACCGGCTATGAGTGGTGGATCAGAAGAATCGCATACTGCCTGAAACTGTATGATGTTGTGCGGATTGATCATTTCCGCGGCTTCGATGAGTATTACTCGATTCCTTACGGGGAGGAAACAGCGGTAAACGGAAAATGGATGCCGGGACCGGGAATGGATCTGTTCCGTGCTATTGAGAAGAAACTGGGCAGACCGGAAATTATTGCCGAGGATCTTGGCTTTTTAACGCCAAGTGTGCTGAAGCTGCTTAAGGACAGCGGGTTCCCGGGAATGAAGGTGCTCCAGTTTGCGTTTGACGCGCGCGAGTCTTCCAACTATCTGCCGCATACCTATCCTGCAAACTGTGTGGTTTATACAGGAACCCACGACAACGATACAACCAGGGGCTGGTATCATACAGTGGGGAAAGAGGCAAGAGATTTTGCGAAGGAATACATGTGCAAGCCAAGACTGGATGAGGATACACTTACATCAGACTTCATTGCAATGGCCATGAGCAGTGTGGCGGATCTGTGCGTTATTCCCATGCAGGATTATCTGGGACTGGATAGCAGCGCAAGGATCAATACACCGTCCACTCTGGGAGGCAACTGGGTATGGAGACTGAAAAAAGGACAATTTAACGAAAATACAGCAAAAGAAATAAAAAGAGTTACACGTCTGTATGGAAGGCTGCCGGAGAAAAGCTGAATCCGACCGGCCGTAATAAGCTGAGCTTTTGAGATGCTGATAAGAGGAGGATGCCGGAAAAGGAATTCTCTGATAAAAAAAGGGGTGTGACCGGCGCGGTAAATCGTGCCGGTCACACCCCTTTTTTGTATTAGGCTTTAGCCTGTTGAAAATAAATGCGCAGCGTGCATTTATTTGAGACT
>USFD01000007.1 GCA_900553885.1 uncultured Ruminococcus sp. | reverse complement strand
AGCTGACATATTGGATGAGGTTTAAGGCAGCCGGTGACATCCTGTAATCATGCGCCTGGCATAAAAGCCAGCGATCCATAGACAGGCTGAAGGTTTTGGAAAGGACCATGGCAACTTCCAGAGATGGAAGTTGTTGTCCACGTTCAATCTTGGTATAGTATGAATAGGAAATGCCTGCTTTTTCTGCAGCATATTCCTGGGTGTATCCGAGCTGGAGCCGCCGTTCCTTCAGGATCCTGCCGATCCGACTGATTTCAGATTGTTCCATGTTCTTTACACCCCCTTTTCCATGTTTGCCTTTATGGTAAGACATAAATAGTGCCTGAACCACACACTATTTATGCTCATAACAGACACAAATAATGCTTGTTACAGACATAAATAAAGCGGGAGGAAGGACGATGCAGAAGGGAAAGTATTACCGGATGAGGAAAGAACTGGTATGGGGAGCGGGCATCCTGGCTGCCCTGCTTCTTTTTTTCACAGCTTTTGGGAAAATGAAAGATACGGCAGATATGCTGCAACAGGAGGAGTTCACTTCTATGGAGTATAAAGAATTGCCAGCAGTCCAGTCGGAATTGTCGGATCCGGAGGGCTGTTATCTGTGTGGTACAGCAAAGGAAAGCCTGATGGGATATTTCCGGCAGTTTGATGATCTGGGGATTATCAGTGTAAACCAGTGGTATGTGCTGGATTTCGGCATCCTGCCTCATGAGGAGGACGGAGCAGATACCAGTGGCACCAGGACTGCCATGACAGGCACCGGGGAAGGCGGAGATTTCTTTTCCAGCACACAGACACCCTCCCGTGGGATTTCCAAGGTGAAAGTCAGTTATGGGGAAGATAGCATCCTGGATGTGGAGAAGGCAAAAACCATTCTCTGCCAGGACTGCCTGGATAAGCTGCTCGCTGTCATGGAAACCTACGGACCGGAAGGGGAAGATCCGCAGCCCAGGGATCTCTGCCTGGTGGATTTTCAGACGCTGGAGCTGTATTCCCTACAGGAGCAGTATGCCAGCTACTACATCAGGGATTATTATGTACGGCTGGATCAGACGGATGACGGGATGGAGGTGGAAGCGGTCTATGCACCGGAAAGAAAGTAGCGGGAACCTGCAGATACATTTTGAAAATTCCATGTCTTTATGGCTTCTCATATTTTTTTCTGATATTTTTTGAAGTGAAGCAAAGAAATGAAAGTGTGGATATGATGATTCTGAAACAATCGGCCTCTGCAAAACTTCAAAGGGCAGACGGGGGATATGCTGCATCAGAACAGTCAAAGAAATGTTTCAAAGCCAATCACGAAAAGCTATTTCATTCTGATTAATAATGCGGGGCGGCAGCACTTTGTGCTGTCCCCCCGTGCTTGACTATCTGTAAAGGCTAACAAGAATGTCAATGCCAATGCGCGTTCATCTTGATCGTTGCCTGGCTCGGCTGCCTTTGCTACTTTTTTTACAAATCCATTTTCTCAATCTTGCGAATACCAATATGGGTAAATAATATTCCCGCACAAATAGAATAAAGGAGAAAAAGCATTGTAGAGAGTGCGATTTGTGAGCTGTTTGAAGAAGTTACAACTATGTAATGTAATGGCGAGAGATATTTTATCCCGTCTATATAAGACATTAAATTCATTATGATATAGAGAATCATGTACACGCCTAAACATACAAGTGTCTTCAACCTTGTTGCCATTAGCATTACGAGAAAAATCGTTATCAGCCAAAACATACAATTACAAATGATTTGAGCGACTTCCATACTCACATTACTATCATAGAATATGCCGCTTGCAACATTTGGATTGTGAACAAGCACAGCATAATAAAATACGATACTCGTTAGAACTAATAAAATATCTATGAATACCGAAAAAATTAACAGTGCTAATTCTTTGCCTCCATATATCAATTTTCGGATACCGATTTGATTTATGTATAAGCGAATACTCTTATTCTCAATTTCTGATGCCAAACTTCTTCCAATGATTGCAGATAAAATCACATTGAAAATGAACATAGACTGACTCATCTGAAACATTGCGCTGACAAAGCCTATGGCTGTTATATTTCCTGTACCTGTATATGTGATAACATCTGAATTAGAAGCTAAACCCACAGAATATAAAATTGGCACAAGTAAAATTGCAAACATGAGCCACGAATCTTTTCTTTGGAATAGTTTTTTTAATTCTACTTTTGTGATAATTGCAAGAGTGTTCATTCTTATCCCTCCATTCCAAACAGGCTTTTGAGATTATTTTTCTGGACGGAGAAACCACAAATATAATGCCCTTTTTGCAGTAATATCTTCTGAATATCTATAATAAGTGTTTCGTCCTGAAACATGATTTTATCCTCGAAGAAACGCAAATCGCTACATTTTTCAAGAAGTGACCGCTTTATATCATCAGAAATTGTGCGTTCGATTTTTACGGTATAAGTTTGCTTATGTTCAAGTGGCTGGTCTAACTGCTTGTTGCCTTTTGAAATCATGACCACTCTATCGCAAATTTCATCTACATCATCTAAATCATGGCTTGAAAATAATACTGGTACGTTCTGTTTATGTGCCATATCCAAAATAGTCTGTTTGAAAAGCTCTTTGCCGATTGGATCAAGGCCAACAAAGGGTTCATCCAAAATCAGAAAACCGACTTCTGTAAATAAACACTGGCATAGACCGAGCCGCTGCTTCATACCAAAAGAAAATTCTTTGACTTTCTTTTTACGGCTGCTATAAAGTTCTGTCATTTCCAGCAGTTCCTTGATTCGCGTGTCCTGTTTCAAATTAGTCAGTTGTGAAAGCAAACGTAGATTTTCCTCTGCAGAAATGTAATCTAAAAATTGCGGTTCAATCAAAATGCCAAATTCTCGTATTATCAATGGGTTTGCAACGATATTTTTCCCTTTATATTGCACTTGACCGGCACTTGGTTTACTATATCCGCAAATGATATTTAATAGCGTTGTTTTTCCAGCGCCATTCTCTCCAATTAGTGCAACAATTTCACCCGGACATATATCCATAGAAAAATCATTCAAGGCGATTTTATCTCCATACCTTTTCGTTACATTTTGCACTTGTAACAAATAGTCTTTTCCCATGCCTCATACCCTTTCTTAAAATATGGCTATCAATATACAAAGCTAAAAATTAAAACAACCACGACAATCAGAAGAACAGCGGCAATACCGCCTCCGATGATAGCTCCCCATTTTATGATTTTCTTGGCGTTTTCCACATCACTGTATATGGAATTTAGCCTTTCGCTATTTAAGTTTTTTTCCCGCACTTCCTGCACATCAATGTCCTTGACGAGTTCATCTAACGTCAAGCCAAAGAAGTCACTCAACAATACCAACCGTTGAAAATCAGGATAGGACTGGCAGCTTTCCCACTTTGAAATCGTCTGCCTTGTCACATTCAATTCTGCTCCCAGTTCTTCTTGGGATAACCCTTTGCTTTTTCTCAAAGAAATCAATTTTTCATTAAAATTCATATTCTGCACTCCCTTTTGCTTTTATGGTGGATTAATTATAACAAAAGCTACCTTTAGTATTCCACCAATAAGGGGTGGAAATCTGTCAACTGATAATAACATTTGATAAAAGAACGCCGGTTCCGAAAAAAATTCTCCACTCTGAATAATAATGCGGGGCGTTGAACATAGCGGGATGACGAAATACGCTGTTCTAACCGTTCAGGCTATGGTATGATAAGACTATTGAAAGCAAAGGAGCGTGATTTTGTGAAAGAACAGGAATGTACGCTGGATCTGAATACAATAGAAGCGGCGGTCGCCGGGGAGAAATGGGCGCTGGAGAAGGTGCTGGCGTATTATGCGGATTATATTGAGGAACTGGCGACAGTAGAAATCGAACAGCCAGATGGAAACGTGAAAAAAGTTGTGGATGAGGACATGAAGCAGCAGATCGGTCTGAAACTGTTGGAAGAAATCCCGAACTTTCCATTGGAGGAAGCGAAGAAGAAAGTAGCAGAGGAATGAAGAGACAAATTGGAAGTTGTGGAGGTCTTAGTATGGGATTATTTGATAAGTTAAAATTGGATAAAGGCAATAAAGATTTTTTTGTATGGCTGGATTCGATTTTAAAGGACGAATTGAATAATGATGTAAAAGCGATTAACTTTAACCTATATGAAGATGCTGATAACAAATGGTCTATTGAGTTAGTCGGTACATTTTCTTTCAATAAAGATGATGATGATTGGGCTTGTGATGAAGTATTTGCTACAAGAGATAATCCTTTCGTGATAGAGTGCGAAAGTGATTGGAAATCAATGGAAACGGTTTTTATTGATTTAGTAAATGAATATCTTTCTTCTGGCAAATATGCAAGCAAATTAAAAGAATACTTAGCGGTTGGTATTGGGTTTGTTGACGGGGATTTGCATATTTTATATGATAAATCCTAAGTTGTCGAATTGGAAGTTATCGAGGTGTTTAATCATGAATGAAAGAGAAAAGATTATCCGTTTATGGTTTGATATGTGGCTACAAAAGAAAGACTTAGGTATTTCCGAGATATTTGCAGGCAATTCCCTCTATATTGAAAGTTGGGGGCCGGAGTATCATGGCTCCGCAAAAATTAAACTTTGGTTTGACGAATGGAATACCCGAGGCACCGTTCTTCAATGGGATATAAAACAGTTCTTTCACAAAGAAAATAAGACGATAGTCGAATGGTACTTTAAAAATCAAATGAAAAATGGAAAGGTTGAAGCGTTTGACGGAGTTTCCCTTATTGAGTGGACAAGTGACAACAACATTTTGTTCCTCAAAGAGTTCGGTTGTAACATCAATCACTATGATCCTTATGAACACGGAAATGAGCCTCAATTCAGAGACGAAAAAGCAGGTTGGTTTTAACGCATTCGTCTACAAATTCCAATTTGAGGAGGTTGGGCTATGGGAAAACAAATAAACTATTATATGGAGTTCAATGATTTTCGACAGTTAGCCCAATACGCATTGGATATTGGCTGTATGGTAGGTAAACAAGAAAATGGCAAAATTGTTAGCAGCAATTCAGTTGATATTGTACAGCCAGATTATAAGAAATATTTTTTCTATTTGCCAGAAACAGAAAAGGTGCTTATTCAGTTACAAGATGATAAGCAACAAATTGGCGGATATAACAAATCTGGAAATGTTGTAATTGAAGCTAACTTCTCACGCATATGGCATGATAGAAAAGAAATATCGCGCGGCAGGCTGTTTTTAAACACAGGATATTATAATGCTCAAGAAAAGAGGATTGATTGTCCTGAATGTATGAAAAAAATATATGAACAACTGAAGATAAAAGTTAAAAAAATAGCTCCCTATACTGAGATGACTGATTTTATTACGGATTATTCTTCAGAAGAGTATAAACAGATAGAATGGAGACATAAAGAATATATTACGCATGAATTGCTTGAATTACATGTGAATAACAGATATAAACTTATAGCATAAAATCCTAATTTGTAGTCCAGATAATTTGAAGTGATAAGGAGAAATTTTTTTATGACAGCGGAAGAAGTGTTTTGTGATTTGTATGATAAATATGGTAAAGATTTTACTTGGCACATGATACCGTTATCGCAATCAAACGGAACTTTGGTTGAAGAATTAAAAAAAGAAATTGGAAATAATCATTTTCTGTATAATAGAAGGATATGGGCAGTGGCAAAGTGCGAAGGGAATGGGGATGTATTGTATGTTACCGGAAGTGAAAATGGGAAAGACATTTATTATATTTTTTCGCTGACGTATTCGGTGGATAATAACATAGACGGATTTCCAAAGTACAAGGAATTTAAAGATATATATGCAGTAAAGGATTTTATTGAACAATCATTAAATGAGAATTAATTTGAAACAGTAAATTCTAAGTTGTAGAGCAGAAAATTGGAATTTTTAAGCCTGAAAGGAGAACTTTATGGAAGAATTAAAATCTATCATGGAAAAATTTGCTGCGTCAGATTGGGATTTAATAGCTGTTCCCGCACAACAATGGTTAGATGGAGAAGCTGATAAAAATGCTTTAGTATCAGCAATTAAGCAGGCTGATAAAGAATGTGGAAATTGCGGGTGCGAATTAGACCCATTGTATAAAAGAGCATTGGAACTTCTTTGAGAATACGTCAACTCCTAAGCTAGAGGGGATATAGCAATATGAAAAACAATAGATATTTAACTATTGGCTTATTAACGGGATTTATTGTGGGTGGCTGCATAGGTGTGTTGGCATGGGTGTTTTTACAAAATATTTTTGCCATTCCTATTTGTGCAAGTATCGGAATATTGATTGGAATTGTTATAGGTACGGTGATTGATTATCAAAAAAATCATCAAGAGAAATAGCAAAAATGGATGATGCCTTAAAGGGAAAATCCTAAGTTGTCGAATTGGAATTTTTCAAGGAGGATTTACAATGAAATGTATGAAATGTCATAACACATTGCACTCAGAAACCGGCGAATTTTCTATGGCTATTAACGGAAAAAGTATAAAAGTCATAAATGCACCTGTATTACATTGCAAGAACTGTAATTCGGTAATTATTAGCGACGAAGTAAAAGAAAAGGCAAAAGAATTTTCAAAAGTATATTTATATCCAGACAATACTCTTGATTACGCAGAATGTGAAGCCGGAACGATTATGTCGGTAATGAATTTACTGCTTTGATGACGACAAATCCTAAGTTGTAGTGCAGAAAATTGGAATTGCCAGGTTCGCCAGGGGCGTGGATAAATATAAAACTGGGGGACTTGATTTCTCGCATCCCCCAGTGTATAATGAACTCAGAAAGGTAATCAGATGCAAAATCTGATGCCCTCAGTCAATTTATAAGTAATACAGAGATAGCATCCTTGACTTTGGACGGTACAGGATGCTATTTCTTATTATGTCGATTATCTATGTAAGTCAAAGCCGCAAAAATAACTAACAGTAAAGTCAGGACTTCTGTGATAGTCATGGGCATCACCCTCCTTTTTCACTAGAGGGCAAGATCGAAAAGCATCCGTCTTTCTGGTTCAATTGTAGGAAATGGCAGCTCTGCAGACGAATATTACAGTGCTGCCGTTTTCTTTTTTACAGGTTCTGCCGGATAATCCGGGTAATAAGCCCCACCGCCACATTGCGCTCCTCATCAATATGCGTAACGACAAAGGATACCTCATCCTTTTTCCCTACGGTACGGGGATCATAGCAGGAATGGGCGATGGCGTTGACGCCAATCGAGAGCCGGACGAATACGGTGCCTTTGTGGATATCTTCCACAACACCGGCATATTTGCCCTGCACCTTGCATTTCTTCATATTTTCCTTGCTGGTATTGCCTTCTACGCTTTTGACATCTGCATGGACGGTAATCTGCTCCGGAGACTCTGCTTTTACATCCAGGATCCGTACCAGGATGTGATCCCCCACACGGAACCGCTCCCTGGCGTCTCCCAGCCAGTCAAAGGATAGATCCCTTGCCAGGATGGAAATTTCCACGCCAAAAATTTCAGCACGGACAACCTTTTCTGCCACAGCGATCACTCTGGCCTGCACGATGCGGTCTTCGCAGACCTTGGGCTTTCCGGATGCATCGGTATCCAGATAGAAAATCTGGCGTTTCTTCAGCATGGCTTCCTTCCGGCTTGCCACAATGCTGCGTGTCTTGGTATCTAATCCTTTCACCAGAAAATCAATCTCACACCCCAGCATATTATTGAGGATTTTATTCTGCCGCAGGGAAAGCTCCCCGTAATCGTGGGCGTTATCCTGGACAAGATTGAGCATCATTTCGGAGATGGGGATGACGGTACGGAAGTCCTTATAATAGACAATGGCGATCAGACTGCCGGCCTCCGTTTTTTCAATGCCGCCCAGTTTCCCGGTGAGGATTTTCCGGGTGCGGTAGGCGTTCTGGATCTCGTGCCAGATGAGATCCGCTTTGGACTGCGGCGTTTCCAGCTGAGCATCGGCGTCCAGGGTAAGGATAGATGTTGCATGGTTCAGTTCGTTTGGCATAAGCTGCCTCCTTTCATAAATCAAGACATTATGGAATCTTTATCCAGCGGAACAATCTCCTCTGGAAACTCCGGAAATTCTTCCGGCAGGTCACTAAGCTCTTCCGGCTGCCCGGAAGGGTAAGCGTGTTTGTCCGGTTCCCGTCGAAGCGGTTTCTCCTGAGAGGGAAAGGCAGGGCGTCTGCCGCTGCGGCCAGGCCGGGGCTTTTTCTTTAAATTCTCCGCAAGAGTCGGTGTATAGTCGTATTCTTCCTGCTCGGCCATCGCCCGCCACTGGGGAACGTGGTCTGCTGCTTTTCTTGGAATCAGTTTTTTGGAATCCGGGTGGAGCGTATAATCGTATTTCTCCACTTCCAGGATTTTCTGTCCCCGCAGGATGATAAGCGCCTTATTTAAGGGCAGCCGCTGAATCTCATCCGGCGTTAAGAGCTTGCGCTTCCCGATGGATCTGGTCTGCCGGTACTCCGGCGTGTAGTCCGACACCCGCCAGGAATTGAGCTGTTTGGCTTCGCTGCTGACTCCAACCGTCACATCTCCGGACCGGTTGGATATAAAGGTGGCGGTCACTTCATCGGTACAGCCTAAGAATAACTGGCTGTCACAATTCCCGATAATTTCCTGCCACTGGTTTAGTGGATACCGGTTTTGCATCTGGGGCAAATTCTGGAAAATACAGGAAATGCTTAAATTTCGGCTCCGGATAACGGAAATTTTTTTGTTCAGCTCCAAGATGGCGCCGGTATTGGCCAGCTCGTCCGCCAGAATATGTACCGGAACCGGCAGCTTTCCGTCCTCCCCTTCTTTATCCGCAAAACGGACCAGCTTGATAAAGATAAAAGTCATGAACAGGGAGGAGAGGAAATCAAAGGTGCTGTCCTGGTCTGAGGTGATACAGAAATACGCACATTTCTGTTTGCCCGGCAGCGTCAGATCGATCTCGTCATAGGAGGTGATCTGCCGGATCATCTTGTTCTGGAACACCTGCAGCCTGGCACCTAACCCGATGATGACACCGGAGCGCACCGTGTCGCTGGCCTGCTTATAGATGCAGTAAGGCACTTTTGCCGGATGGGATACCGGAAGCAGGTCAAACAGGCTGTTCAATTCTTTCTCGGAACTCATAGTCAGCAGCTTGTACACCTGCCCGATATTTTTGGCTTCCGGCGGAAAGCCCTGATCCACATACAGAACCAGGGCTTTTAACAAGTTCATTTCCGCATTATCCCAGAAATGATCCCCTTTAGCAGAGCCGGTATTCTGGATGATGACATCCGCCAAGACCTGAGCCATTGTCTCAGACCCGTTAATCTCCATAAGACAGTTCCAGCTGTCGGAGTTTTCCGGGTTGACCAGGTTGAAACATTTGACGGTATAGCCTTCATTCTCCAGATACACGGACATACTTTCATAGAGTTCGGATTTCGGATCGGTAATGATGAGACTTTCTCCTGGTCCGTCAATTCCGCGGGCAACACTTTGGAAGATAGCATTTCGGACATAGGCACGGCTCTTCATGGAGCCGCTGGAGCCGTAGACTGCCACATTCCGATTCATATAGGTGTGGTAGGGCAGGCAGACGGCCTTGCCGTTCAGCTTGCCTAATATGGTGCCTTTGCTTTTCTTTACATCAGAAGTCAGCTCCAGGACTTTATGCATCTCCTCCGGCGTCATGAACCCGGAGGTGCCATAGGTGCCTTTGGTCGAGTAGTTCAGGTTCCGTTCCCGGTCTGCGACTTCGCCGTTGCGGTCATAGCCCATCCGCATGAGCAAAAAAATCAGCAGCCCAAATACCACAAGGCAGATCCCAATCCCATACAGGTTATACGGAAAATCGGTGACTGCCTGGAAACAGGCTGCCGGATGCGGGGATGGCATCTGTGGGGAACTGCCATTGCCCGGCGTGTTACCGGCGGCAGTCCAGATGCGATAGTTTCGGATAAACTGAGCGATATAGCCGCCTGCATATAAGGTGCAGAGGCTGATGGGAAGCAGATAAATGAGCTTCCACCATTTACGGTTCATGCAAAAACCCCTTTCTGAATTTAGAGAGGTCAATACTGGAGAACCGAATGTCGGCGGTCAGATACCGTTTTAGACAGGGGATTTGGAAATCAAAGCAGATCATCACCCCCTTTCTGCCGTATACATTCAGTCCGGTATTGAATCGGTTAATTCGGTGTAAGTCAAAATCATATGCAAGAACCGCAGGGTTCCCGGAAGCGTCCACCCCATCATGGTCGATGGGAAGGTCTGGCTGCCGGGAACCTAAATCGGATAACAGTAACTGGTCCAGCTGTTTCATGAGCCGTGGCCGGACCAGCAGTTTCAAAAGCGTTTCACCTTCCGGTGTGTTTGGCAGATAGTGAAAGTGTTCATAGGATGTATCCGCTACAAACAGACTCTTTTTGTATCCGCCGGTACTGGTCAGGAGCTGGTAAGCGGTGTCCATGTCCTTCCCGGTCAGGATTGCCCGGACTTTCGGATGTCCCGTATAGGGGAAATCCTGCAGGTAATGCTGCAGGAAGGCGTTCAGCCGTACCTCTGTCCGGTATTCCCACTTGAGTACATGGTCACCGGTGTTATACAGTGCATAGGCACAGTGGGGAGCAAGCAGCACCCCCATGCTCCGGGAATTTCTGATCTTGGTTGCCTCTGAACCGATGTGCTTAAACTCCCGTGATGAGTAAAAAAGGGGCAGGTTTCCCATAGTGAGGATACCGGCTTCGCGGCCTTCCCTGAAAATATCCGGTTTCTGGTCAGCAAAGAACGGGATGCCGGCGCTTAGGAGAGTCAGATAGGTTTCTGCTTTCTGGTACAGACGCAGCCGACGGGTTACTTCGCTTCGGACCTGATTGGTTTCGGTATTCCCGGTGAGGAAGTCACGGAAACGCTCCGGATTTTGAGCAAGGAGCATCTGTTTAGCCCGTCCGGTCAGGCGATAGCCCCTTAAATGATCCCGATAGTGAGTCCGCAGCAGTTTTTGTGCCTTTAACTCTGTAATGAGCTTTTCTCCATAAGAGGGGCTTGGGATCAGACGGGTAAGCTGGTCAGCAGGAAATTCCCCGCAAAGAGCGACCATTTCCAGGAGCCTGTATTTCTGGGAGGTAGAAGGATACAAAATCAGTCACCCCTCCTTCCGGTAGTTACCCATGTAAGTCTGTACTTGGGTAAAAAGTTGTGCTTCCCGGCAAACAAAAAAAGCAGGGATTTCCTGCTTTCAAAGGATGTTTTACCAATGTCGGATAAAATGACGGAAAAATCATGAAATTTCCGATATGGTTTCAATCTCGTTTTTCCGTCCTTTCAGCCACTGGGGAAACCGGGATTTTCCCATCACATAGATGACAGTATGATCCGTATCTCCCAGCTCCGTGGTGTGGTAGGAGTCGCAGTAAAGCCCGCTGTCATCCACCATGATATAGGTGGCAATCGTGTCCAGAAGCTGTTTGAACTCCAGGTTATCGTAATCACGTACCCGGTCAAATGGGCCGTTCCGGTCATAGATCTGGCTGAAGCAGACCACACATTCCCGGTACAGGGGAAGGGAATGGACCGTCAGGTAGTTCTGCAGTGCATAGTTCAGCGGCTCATGGAGAAAGGCAGCGTTGACGTGCTGCTTTCTTTTGGGAAGCAGGCCCGGAAGCGTAATGGAGATCAGATCTTCGTCCTGCCGGATCTCAATCCCCTGGGCATCTGCCGCTTCTTTTAAGTATCCGCTCCGTTTTTCCGGGGCGGCCAGACAGACCAGGTTCCGCATCTGGCAGGCGATCCGTTCCGCCCGCAATGCAGCATTCATACTCAGATCCCCGTAGTTTTCCGGATATGCACGGATATCGGTGGTTTTCAGTGCAAAAACCGTGTTGTTAAGTTTCTGGATCTCTCCTTCCAGCTTCGCAAGCCGTTCATAGAGAATTTTCTGGTTTGAAATGGTGTATTACCTCCTTCCGTAGTAGCTGACAGAGCCGGAGTCATCCACGACACAGAAAGCAAGTACTCCTTCAATCGAGAGTTTGGCAGCCTGCTGGATATTTTCCAGCACCACAAGACGCAACACATCGTGGCGGGGAATGGATTTCATCACATGATCCACCAATATTTCCTGTTCCAGCGGAACATAGAGGATTTCGTACTCCTCATTTTCTGAAAAGAAGTGGAGTTTCACTGGAAAATCCCCGCTGGTATGGAATACGATGGGCTTTTCAAAATCCAGTAAAACCCAGAAGGCGGCAATCGTGCCTCGATCCGGGTTTTTGGCAGCCTCCGGGCTGTCACATAACAGGCCGGTTTCCTTATCGTGATAAATTCTTCCCTGCTTGACCAGGCTGGTGATCAGCGACTTGATGGAGTCCTGATCACCAAACGTCTTCATTACCTGATCATACTTCAGGGCGTGGTAGGTGGTCAGGAAGCGCAGGAGCTTTTCGCCTTCCCTGTGGTATATCTGATCTCTTGTTTTCATGCCGGATTTCCTCCGTTCAATAGAATGTGCGTGCGCTGTACGTAGAGCATACATAGAAATTTCTACTTATTATATATGTAAGCTGTACGTACAGCAGTCAGCGTTGGTTTATGGGTACAAAAAAAAGCACCGCCGAGGGTGCTGTAAAAAGAAAACTATAAGCAATACCTATTGTAGCATGGGTAAATTTACCCTGCAATCGCAGAACCGGGACAATCTTATGCCGGAGCTGTGCCACTTCCTACTCCGGGAAGAATTTATTTAGGGTGTCTATGGTTTCCTTTGCCGTATAGCCCCAGAGGATACTGCTCAGAGCTTCTATCGCCAGGTGGCGTTTCCGGTAGTAAGTACGGTAGGAGATATTGGGAATGTGCTGCTCCAGCTTTTCCAGGATCTCTTCCGTGTTCTTCAGCTGCTGTGGCGAAAGAAAGGCATAGTAGAGGATCCAGTAATATTGTTCCCCGTATTTGTGATTATTCCGCAGAAGATCTACGGAAGATTCCAGCAGCTTCAGCATCCGGTTGCTCCGCTCAATGCTTTTGGCACGTTCCGCAATATCGCTTCCAGCCAGATCTGCTCCAGCCGCATAAATGGAGTCTAGGAACTCATCAATGCTGGAGCCGTACTGCACCTTGAACTGGTTCTCCATCTGGTGAACAACCACTTTCAGGCTGTATGTGGCATCCCGGTAACGGCGCAGGAACTGGTATGTATCATGAAACCGGGGATTTTCTTCCGGTGTTGGGAAGTCCTGTCCTTTACGCTTCGGCATACAGATCACCTCCTTCCTGACTTCCAGCTCCCGTATTTTCCGTCACTTGTGGGGGAAGATCCGGCAGTAAGAATTCCGGGGGATCCATCCTGTGCATCCTTTTAGCCCGCTGTCCTGTCCTGCCCTCTTTCGGAAGGGCAGTGTTTGCCAGTACGGCTCGGCTCTGATGTCCAGCCTTCTTCTCAGGCTCCAGCTTTGCAGACTCCGGCCTGGGTTCTATGGTCAGCTCAAACCGGTAATTTGCGGCTCCAAAGGGGCAGATAATATTTAGACCAATTACAGGTATACTATCCTTGCAGTCTGATAAGGAAGATAATATATACCTGGTCCGGGGGCAGTGACAGCAGGAAATCCCTTGTGTATCCAGGAGTTTTGCGACTTTTTTTACCATGTAGCGGATGTGCGAAAGTGGAACGCAGGGAATCGGCTTTGAAACAGTAATCTGCTCATCCGTCACCGTTTCTGGTACGCACACAGTCTCTGGTTCGTCAGTTTCCTCTGCAGGTGTCTCTTTTGGAATGTAAATCGGCAGTTTCATTTTCATGGCTATCTCCTCCTTGTCAATCAGTACATCGCTGATGTTAAACATAATGGAAAGGTAATTGTTCAGGTATATCATGCTCCCGTGATTTCCACGGAAGGATACCAGGGTGATCAGGTTCATCTTCTCCAGCTTTTTTAATAGCCTGGAGACAGTAGGCTTGGAATGTCCCCACCGTTCTCCCAGCGTCTGGAAGCTGGTCAGTGGGGAACCGGTATTATTTCGGTAGTAGACGACAGGGCCGGTGTCAGAGCAGAGGACAGACGGATCATTATATACAGCGTGGATCCAGAGATCGAGCAGGATGTCCATTTCCGAGCATTTACCTGTCTGAACCAGCTTGTGCGCTTTAGCAATAGGAAAAAAGAAGAAACCAGTATCCTTTTTGCAGGGATAATTGTATTTCAGGGCAGTATTATCATTCTGCCAGTCAGTGATCCGGAATTTGACCAGGCGGTTCTTTTCCAGCAGGGAATAGGTAATGCAGCCTTCCTCCTGGAGATGCTTCAGGATGGAAATGGCTTGATGCTGGAACCGGCAGCGAAACCAATCCTGCAGTTCTGAGATGCTGCAGATCCATTCTCCTGGTGAGAGCGTATAAGTGAGCTGCTCCATGCGTCGGTTTGAATTGCTGTAATTGGCGTAGGAGCAGAGAATCAGATACCAGAAAAGAAAAGAGCCTCCGGTGGTTCGGATGCTCCTGTCATTTATTAAGGTCTGTATGAAGTTGCGGTAGATCCGGCAGCGTGGGAAATCTACAATTTGTTTGAGTTCTAATTGGTATTCCATAAGTAAGCCTCTCTTTCTGAAATAAAATAGAGGCAGCATGATGATGCTGCCTCTAGCCAATCGTTCGGTTGAATGTCACCTTTTTTCTATTAATTCTGGATGTGAGGATATCCTGCCAATATCCCTCCATCATCCCTTTTGCATCGAAAAAGCCTTGCCAAAGTCAAATTCTTGATTTATACTGAATTTGCAAGCAATTTATCATTTAGGCTGTTTCGAGCTGGTAAAAAATCCCCATTTTTCGGGACTCTAAGTTCCATTTCGTACCAATTCGTTCTGGGAAAATCGGTTGGCACTAAATGACTTAAAATCCCGTGGGTAGTGATACCCGTACCGGTTCGATTCCGGTCTGCGGCACTGAACTTATTCCCGGAGTACCTGAAATGCAGAGCTTTCAGGTACTCCGGGAATTTTTATTAAAAAAGGGGCGGGAAAGAGAGCAAATTTACCGGACTGCAGTCAGGAAAGGACGGAGCAGATGCAAACAGTCTGTTTTTATGCTATGATAGGTTCTGTATCTATATCAGAGGTGCTGCTGTGGAAAAAGGAGTTTATGGAAAAATGAGTATCAGACACATTTTATTTGATCTTGACGGTACGCTGCTCCCTATGGTGCAGGATGAGTTTGTGCGTTATTATATGCCTCTCTTGGCAAAAGCTTATATCGAGAAGGGCGTGGCAATCGACCCGAAAAAGTTTATCGGCTCTGTCTGGGCCGGCTATGAGGCTATGGTAAAAAACGACGGCACCCGCACGAACCGGGAAGCGTTCTGGAGCTATATAGACAGGGAACTGCCCACTTCTGCGGAAGAGTCTGAGCAGATTGCCCTTTCTTTCTACGGGGACGCCTTTAATCAGGCGGTCTGTACTACCAGGCCTACGCCTGTGGCGGATCAGATTGTGAAAGCGGCCAGGGAGGAAGGACTGGAAACCTATCTGGCCACAAATCCGGTATTCCCCCGGTGCGCAACTATGAACCGGATCCGCTGGGCCGGGCTGGACGCGGAGGACTTTAAGGTGATTACAACTTATGAGGACTGTGTGTACTGCAAGCCGAATCCAAAGTATTTCCAGGCCATTCTGGAACAGTTTGATCTGAACCCGTCAGAATGCCTGATGGTCGGCAATGATGTGGAAGAAGATCTGTCCATCCGGAGTCTGGGAGTGAAAACGTATCTTGTAACTGATACAATGGAGAATAAGAAAAATCTGCCCATTGAATCCGAGTATGTGGGAACGCTGGCGGAACTGCTGGATTTTGTGAAGACGTTATAATTTTTATTTGTCTGCCGGCTTTCCGGGAGAAAGTTTTTTCCGCTGCAGGAGGGAAACCTGCAGTTTACAGGCCGGTATGGGCGGATGAAGCAGATGAGTGAAGAAATAAAAAGACCCTGACGGAATGATAGGTACCCTCTTTACTGGACAACCAGTAAGGAGAGGCATCTATTCCGTCAGGGTCTTTTTTATTGCCGGAGATGTAAATTAAGGGAAGATTCCTTTCATTTTTTCTGCGGTTACGAGTTTCCTGAGGGCTACGATATAGGCGGCCATACGGAAGGAACACTGACACTCTTCTCTTGCATCCAGGATCGTCTGGAAGGATTTGCTCATCAGTTTTTCCAGCATTTCGTTTACCTGGCTGCGGTCCCATGTCAGTTCCTGTATGTTCTGTACCCATTCGAAATAAGATACAATGACGCCGCCGCTGTTGGCAAAAATGTCAGGAATCAGTGTAATGCCCCGTTTCGCAAGAATCTCATCGGCCTCCTCGGTGGTCGGACCGTTAGCCGCTTCTACGATATAGGTGCAGTTTAATTTTCCTGCGTTATCGGCTGTAATCTGATTTTCCAGAGCGGCAGGAACAAGTACATCACATTTACAGGTCAGTACCTCGTCATTTGTAATATGTCTGATTCCGGGAGCATTATAATCTTTGAGAAGGGCGCCTTCTTTTTCAAGAAAAACGGAAATTGTGTCAATATCCAGACCGTCCTCACAGAACAGGCCTCCTGAAATATCACTTATGGCAACCACTTTTACTCCTCTGTGGTAGAAGACTCTGGCAGCGTTGGCGCCTACATTTCCCATTCCCTGAATAGCAACGGTAGTTCCCTCCAGCGGCCGGCCGTTTAATGCCAGCAGTAATTTTGTACTGATTACAACACCGCGGCCTGTGGCGGAATTTCTTCCCCTGGAGCCGCCCAGTTCAACTGGCTTTCCGGTTACTACACCGGGGCAGGGGTGCCCTTTCAGCTGACTGTAAGTATCCAGAACCCATGCCATGGTCTGAGGATTTGTGTTGACATCCGGCGCAGGAATATCTGTGTCGGCTCCGATAATAGGCGCAATGGCGAAAGTATATCTTCTTGTGAGCCTCCGAAGCTCCCGCGGAGAGAGGGTGTGAGGATCTACTTTGATGCCGCCTTTTGCCCCGCCGTAGGGAATGTCTGCAACAGCACATTTCAGCGTCATCCATGTGGCCAGCGCTTTTACTTCATTCAGATCACAGTTCTGGTGATAGCGTATCCCTCCTTTAAAAGGCCCGCGGATATTTGAATGCTGAACGCGGTATCCTTCAAAGACTTTTACGGTGCCGTCATCCATTTCAACCGGAAGATATACTTTTGTCTCCCGCTGTGGATTTTTCAGAATTTCAAACATAGACTGATCGATACGCCCCAGTTCCATTGCTTTTGTCATGGTATCGATCACATTGGTATATGGATCATAAGAATGTGGCATTTTTCTTCTCCTTCGCTGCATGTTTTGTTGCTGCGCATCAACTGAATGACATAGTAGAACACCGGGGCATTAAAGTCAATATGAGCGTAAACAGACAAGAAATATTTATTTTTTTCGGTATGAAAGCTTTAAACAATAAGAAAACAGACATGAAGACTTAAAAAAATTAAGTTTCCGGATACGGATAGAGTTCCCGCAGAGTTCCCGGCCGGGCAATCAACAGGAAGAGGAAATTTACATTTTCAAATTTCAAAAGTTAAAAATTTTTGTTGACTCTGGTATTATACCAAGGTATATATTTAAGCAAATCAAGTACAACGAGGTGCCTGGGACATGTTCCCGAGCACCTTTCTTATTTGGAAATCTTTTACTATAACCGGTAAAAGAGAGAACAAAAGATATGGAAGGACTGTGGACTATGGAAAACTTTATTTATAATATCCCCACAAAGATAGCTTTTGGAAAAGGGCAGGTCAGAATGCTTCCGGAGTTTATTAAGGAATATGGAAGCAAAGTTTTACTGCTTTACGGCGGGGGAAGCATTAAGAAGACAGGAATATACGATGATGTTACAGAACAGCTGAAGAAAAATGATATCACTTATCTGGAATTATCAGGGATTGAACCGAATCCTCAGATCGAGTCAGTGAGAAAAGGTGTCTGTATCTGCAGGCAGGAAAAAATAGAAGTGCTGGTTCCGATTGGAGGCGGAAGCACCATTGACTGTGCAAAAGCGGTGGCGGCCGGTGCATTTTATGACGGCGATCCGTGGGATCTTGTAAAAGACAACAGTTTAGTCACAGAGGCGCTGCCCATTGTAACTGTTCTGACAGTTGCGGCTACAGGTTCTGAAATGGATGCGAGTTCCGTGATCAGCAACGGGCAGGAGCATGATAAAGCGGAGATCAATGCACAGTGCCTGTATCCCAGGGCTTCTGTTCTTGATCCTTCATATACATATACAGTGCCGCCTTATCATACTGCGGCGGGGGTAGCGGATATAATGTCTCATATTTTTGAATATTATTTCAATG
The DNA here is from genome assembly GCA_900553885.1 of uncultured Ruminococcus sp. GTDB lineage: Bacteria > Bacillota > Clostridia > Lachnospirales > Lachnospiraceae > Mediterraneibacter. The sequence goes on along the minus strand of USFD01000007.1, from coordinate 37,030 downwards.
GAGACGAGATTCTTGATATCCAGCGGGGGATGATGAACAGTATCCTGAAAACCTGCGTAAAATACGGTCCTGCTGTTGTGAAAAATCCGGAAGATGAAAAGGCCAGAGCGAATCTTATGTGGGCGGCGAGCTGGGCGATCAATGGATTTATTGCAGGAGGAACATTCAGCAGCTGGCCCTGTCATGCAATGGAATACCAGCTGACAAATCAGTATAATGTAACCCACGGGCATGGGATGGCGATCATAGATTATGCATGGATGAATCATATATTGAATGATCAGACGCTGCCGGCATTTGAGGAATATGCAGGGAAAATATTCGGTATCAGTGAGAAGGACCCGCTTACGGCCGCCAGAGCAGCGCTTGATCAGACGAAGAAGGTATATGAAGATATGGGTCTGACGCTGACGCTCAGGTCAATAGGCGCGAAGGACAGGTCAGACATTCCCGGGATGGCCAGGCAGGCTGTCGAGGAATTCGGTCTTACAACCGGAACAAGTCTGTCTTTAACCGTGGAAGATGTAGAAGAAATATATAATTTCTGTTTTTAACATAAAAGCAATCAGTCAAAGGAGACAGCGTTCCCCTTTGACTGTTTTTATATATAGATCTATTCAAAAAGGAGGCATGTATTATGAAAAATAAAATGGCTAAAGCAGGCAGTCTGCTGCTGGTGATTTCCATGGGAGCAGGTCTGCTGGCCGGATGCGGTTCTTCATCCGGCGGCGGGACAGACGGTGCTAAGGAACTGAATATCTGTATCTGGGACGGGATGTTTTCGGAGGATGCGATCAACGACTTCGAGAAGAAAAACGGGTGTAAAGTCAACGTCACATATATCGATAATACAGACACTATGCTGAGCAAGCTGGTGGAAGGCGGCAACCAGTATGACGTGCTTGATATCGAGGCGGCGTATGTAAAATCCTTTGTTGATAATGGCCTGCTGCAGGAAATCGATCACAGCGCCATTACAAATGAACAGTATGTAGAGCCGTCCCTTTTGGAAAACGGTCCCATCGGAGATGAGGATCTGAAATATACAACACCTGATTCAAATGCCGGATATACAGCGATCATTTACAATACGGAGACATGTCCTATTGAAATTCATTCGTTTAAAGACCTGACGAACCCTGCCTTAAAGGGTGAAATTGCAATGGTTAATTCTACAATTTCTCTGTACGGCGCCGCCTTATCCGCTCTGGGATACCAGCCGGATTCAAAGAATGAGGATGAGATCTCTGCAGCAAATGATCTGCTGGTTGAGATAAAAAAGAATGTAAAAACCTTTGTCGGCGAAAGCGCGGTTTCCGCACTTGTCAATGGAGAGTGCTCCGTTGCGCTGAGCTGGGATTATGCTACGCTCTGTTTTGACGATAAGGCGAACTGGGACAGATTCGCAATCGCTGATATTGATTCGGATTATGAAAAATTCGTTCAGTACTGGGGAATAACCGCTACAAGTGAGAAAAAGGAATTAGCCCAGGAATTTATTAATTATATGATCAGCCCGGAAGCGGTTGCAATGCATATTGATGAGTGGGGACAGATCCCGATGGTGCAGAGAGAGTATATCGAGAAGTATCTCCCGGATGATTTTTACGAGAATCCTTGTATCGAGGTATATGCCGGGCTGGCAGATAAGAGCTGGCTTATCGCAGTAGATGATGAACAGATTAACCTGATGGATAAATATTACACACTTTTGATGGGTGGAAATTAATGGATCGGAGGATGCGGATATGAAAAAAATCGAAGTAGTTACAAGACCGGAAAAACTGGTTGGGCTCAAAGAAGTCCTGGCGTCTCATAATTGTCAGGGAATGACAGTTTACTCAGTTATGGGATGCGGACGGCAGAAGGGATATCTGCCGGAAATGAATTTTACAGGAGACGATATCAATCTCCTGCCTAAGATCATGGCATTTGTTGTTGTGGAGGACGAAATCGTCGAAGACATTCTGGCAGATCTTACTGCCACGATTGGAACAGGAAAGAACGGCGACGGAAAAATATTTGTAACAGATGTAATTACGGCAGTGCGCATCCGTACCAATGAACGTAATTTGGACGCCATTTCCTGAGCTGGAGGTGAAAGATAATGAGCAAACCTATTGTTTCAATTGTAAATGTGGAAAAAATATACGGAGAGAATCATGTTGTAAAAAATATGAACATGAATATCGCGGAAGGAGAGTTCCTGACATTGCTGGGGCCGTCCGGATGCGGTAAGACAACAACACTTCGGATGATCTCTGGTTTTGAGATGCCTTCTTCCGGAACGATTAAGGTTCAGGATGAGCGTGTTGACAAAAAGGAGCCGTATCAGAGAGATGTAAATACAGTGTTCCAGAACTATGCGCTGTTCCCGAATATGAACGTCTATGACAATGTTGCCTACGGGCTTCGGGTAAAAAAAGTGCCGAAAGATGAGATCAGAAAGCGGGTTGCAGAAGCGCTGAAGATGGTGCAGCTTGAAGGGTTTGAAAAGAGAAAAACAACGCAGATGTCAGGAGGACAGAAACAGAGGGTTGCCATCGCAAGGGCGATCATCAACCGGCCGAAGGTGCTCCTGCTGGATGAGCCGCTCGGGGCGCTGGACCTGAAACTGCGCAAACAGATGCAGATCGAACTGAAACGTCTTCAGAAAAAACTGGGTATCACGTTTGTATATGTTACACATGACCAGGAAGAGGCACTTACTATGTCTGACCGTATCGCGGTTATCAATGAAGGCCGCATCGAACAGATTGATACTCCGAGAGAGATCTATGAGCATCCGAAGACTAAGTTTGTGGCAAACTTTATCGGCGAAACAAATCTTCTGGACGCTATGGTTCTGGAGATGGACGAAGATAAGGCGGTCATCGGGACAGAGGTCGGAAAAGCAACCGTCTCAATCGATCCGAAAAAGAAGATTAAAGTCAATGACGGCGTAACCGTTTCTGTAAGACCTGAACATATGAAATTTTCCAGGACACCTGTGGACGGATTTACGATCAAGGGAGTCGTAAAGGAACAGATCTTTGTAGGTAATCTGATCAAAATGATGATCAATCTCAATGATGGTACGGAAATACGGATCAACCGGTTTGAAGAAGGGGAGCTGGCAGAAATAGGAGAACTGGTCTATCTGTACTGGGATCTGTCAAAGGGAATTGTGATAAAAGAGAAAAATCTGATAAATACAGACTCTGTACGGGATATTGAGGGAGGCGATCCTGATGAAGAAGAGTGATCTTGAATTAAAGATGAAAGGCCGCGTAAGGAAATCGAAGAGAGAGCGTATTACGGATCTTATTATGCAGGTGCCTCTGGCAGTCTGGGCGATCCTGTTTATTGTGGCTCCGTTCTGTCTGCTGGCATTTATGAGCTTTATGACAAAAGGGCCTCTGGGAATCATAGACTATACCCCGACCCTTGAAAACTACAAGGAGATTCTGAATCCTGTATATGCGGATGTAATCAGCCAGTCTCTGATCGTTGCCACATGGACTACAGTACTTACGGTTCTGATGGGGTATCCCCTTGCGTCATTTATCGCAAAGGTGAAGAGCAAAACATCTTCCCTGCTTACCGTACTGCTTATGCTTCCTCTGTGGGTCAGCGGTCTGGTGGTACTTTACAGCTTTGTTATTATCCTGAACAGCAGCGGACTGATTAATACGGTCCTGCTGAAACTGCATCTGATTAAAGAGCCGCTTCAGCTTCTGTATAATAATTTCGCTATTGTAGTAGGTATGATCTATATGTTTTTGCCGTTTGCTGTTCTGCCGATGTATTCATCCATCGAGAAACTGGATCCGGGACTGGTGGAGGCGTCAAAAGATCTGGGCGCCGGCCCGGTGAAAACATTTTTTAAAGTTACACTTCCGCTTACATCTCCGGGTGTGTTCGCAGCGGTCATCCTTACCTTTATTCCCTGTATAGGCTATTACATGGTAACGGATATGCTGGGAGGCGGAACAAGCATGATGGTAGGTAATCTGATCTACCGCCAGTTTACTACTGCGAGAAACTGGCCGTTTGGAGCAGCTCTCTCAATTGTACTGGCACTTATTATCTTTCTGATGGTATTTATTTACACCAAACTTGGCGGAGATCTGGATGATTTAGGAGCGTAATATATGAAGAAAAAGAAAGTAGTAAAAGGAATACATAAATTTTATGTAATATTGTTATTTTTGTTCTTTTACCTGCCGGTTGGAGTAATGGTTGCCTTTTCATTTAATACAAGTAAAGCAAATGTGGTCTGGCAGGGATTTACAACAAAGTGGTATGCAGAGCTTATGACGGATATTGAGCTTTGGGAGATTTTCGGAACCACAGTACTGATCGCGGTGCTCACGACGATTTTTGCTTCTGTGATCGGCACGATGGGTGCCATCGGCTATAAAAAATCAAGAAGCAAGATTGCAAAACTGATTACGAATTCCGTCTATTTTCCAATCGTTATTCCTGAGATCGTATTGGCTGTCGCCTTATTTATGATCTTTAACACTTCAGGATTTTCGCTTGGAGTTCCGGCTATTGTAATTGGTAATACGACAATCTGCCTTCCATATGTATACATAACGGTCAAATCCAGACTGGTAGGTATGGAACCGTCTATCGAGGAGGCGTCGCTGGACCTGGGGGCAGACCGGATCTATACACTGTTCCATATAACAATACCGCAGATCATGCCGGGAATCCTATCGGGAGCATTTATGGCGTTTTCCCTGTCGCTGGATGAACTGATTATTACATCATTCCTGGCGGATGCAGGAACGACAACACTTCCGATGAAGGTTTACTCTATGATGAAAAAAGGAATATCGCCGGAGATCAATGCGCTTACGACAGTTATTTTTGTGGTCAGCATATTCTGTGTAGCGGTTTATCTGATTGTAGATAAGATCAGGTCATTCAAGGCGGTCAGGGCAAAGAAGAGGTCAGTTGATCTGTAAAAGATTTTAGGCAAGGAGGAAACAAATATGAAGAAAAGGATAATTACAGTTGCAGTATTATTTACACTGGTGACGGGAACTCTGGCAGGCTGCGGCGGAGGCAGCGGAAGCGGATCCGGAGGGTCAGGAGGAAAAACATTAAATGTACTGACCTGGGAAGGGGATGTAGCAGATGATGCGGTCTCATCCTTTGAGAAAGAATATGGAGTAAAAGTCAATGTTACATATGTAGAAGACACCAATACGATACTGGCAAAAATGCTGCAGGGGAGCAATGAGTACGACGTCATAGATGTTGAAAGCGCTTATATCAAATCTTTTGTGGATGCAGATCTTCTGGCGCCGCTGGATTATGATAAGATGACAAATTACGATAATATCGATCCTACCTATGTAGAAAAGGGAGCGATGGGAGACGAAGATCTGAAATACAGTCTGCCGATTATCGGGCCGCTTTATACAGGTGTTGTAGTGAATAAAGAAACCTGTCCGATTGAGATCAAATCTTTTGCTGATCTGGCGGATCCGGCATTAAAAGGACAGATCTGGTGTACGAATGCAACGATCTCTCTTTATGGGGGCGCGTTAAAGGCTCTCGGCTATTCGCCGAACAGCAGTGATGAAAATGAGCTGAATGAGGCTCAGGATCTGCTTGTGAAGATAAAACCCAACATCAAGGCCTTTGGAGCAAGTTCTATCTCTTCTCTTGAGACAGGAGACTGTTCCGTCGCCTACACATACGATTACAACATTCTGATGTGTGATGACAAAGCAAACTGGGATAAATTTGAGATTATACCTGATACAACATTAGGTTATACCCAGTATTGGACAGTAGCGGCTTCGTCGAAAAACCAGGATCTTGCGAATGAGTTTATTAATTATACGTATTCCGCGGATTCTGCAGCAGCATTGATCAACGAATGGGGCGGCGTGCCGGTAGTCAAAATGGATGTGATCAAAGATAAAGTTGCTTCAGACTATTTTGATAATCCGATGCTGAAGCAGTTTGCAGATATGTGGCCGGATCACACGGAGCTTGCGGTTAGTGATGCTCAGAATGAGATTATGGATACGCTTTACAACGAGTTGATGAGCGGAGAATAAATAAAAATATTAACGACAATATATAAAGTTTCCCTGGCAGTGCAATGGCGCACAGACAGGGAAACTCTTTTTTTATATGGAGGATAATATTATGGGAGCTGATTTAATCATACTGGGAAAAGTATTTACTTCAGAAAAGGAAACACCTTATGCGGAAGGATTTGCGGTAAGCGGAGGAAAGATTATTGCGGTGGGCAGCAGAGAAGAGGTAATGACATACAAAACGGAGAATACAGAAGTGAAAGAATATCCGTCCGGGATAATTGTTCCCGGTTTTACAGAAGGCCACGCCCATATCAGTTCTACGGTTGAACTGGTCAAGGGGCCTTTCCTGGGAGTGGATTCTGTAGAAAAGTGTCAGGAGATCATTAAAGAATTTGCAGACAGCCATCCGGACGAACCGGCTATTATGGGCGGGGGCTTTGATCCAGGTCTGTTCGGTCCGGAAGGTCCTTTCGCGGCAGTCATTGATGAAGTGGTCTCTGACCGGCCGGTAATTATTTCTGATGAAGGACATCATTCTGTATGGGTAAACAGCAAAGCTATGGAAATAGCAGGGATCACAAAAGACACTCCGGATCCGGCGAGCGGGAAGATCAATCACTATGAGAACGGGGAGCCTGCCGGTTTCCTGCAGGAGATGGCGATTGATCTGATTACGCCGGCGCTGCCGGAGATTGTAAAAGAAGATTATATGGACGCGATCCTGTATTATCAGAATATCGGTCTTTCCAATGGAATTGTTCTGGCATTTGAACCCATGTTAAGCCATTCCGCGGATGAAAATCTCCGGCTTGACGCTTATGAGGCTCTGGCTGAGGAAGAGAAACTGAAGATTACATACCGTGTGGCGCTGACTATGAATCCCGGGGATGCTTCCGAACCGTTTTTCAGCAGAGCGGCCGCGCAGCATGATCGTTTTTCAAAATATGAGAAGGTACAGATCAACACAATCAAGTTCTTTATGGACGGTGTCGTGGACGGCCATACTGCCCTGCTCCGCGAGCCGTATAAGCTGCCGCCGTATGACTGCGGACCGCTTATGTTTGAACAGGAAGATCTGAATGGGAGGATGACCGCTGCGCTCAGGAAAGGGTTCAGCATCCATATCCATGCCATAGGAGATGCGGCTATCGACGAAGCGCTCAATGGTCTTGAAGCCGCTCAGACAGCGGTCCCGGGAGCCTGCAGAAATGCGATCACCCATCTGCAGGTCTGCCAGCCGGATCATCCGAAGCGGATGAAAGAGCTGGGAGTGGTTGCCGTTGTCAATCCATACTGGCATTACAGAACTCCGCTGTATGAGACCCTGGAACTTCCGTTCCTGGGGAAGGAACGCGCGGAACATATGTATTATCTGAAGAGTTTTCTTGACGCAGGGGTTCCCATGTGCCAGGCAAGCGATTTCCCGGTGACCGTGCCGCCGGATACTATGCAGTGCCTTCACCTGATGGTCAACCGTACCTATCCCGGTACTGCCGAGCCCTATTTCTCCGGGGAAGCCATTGGAGTTGAGGATGCCCTCAGGGTGATGACCATCGGCGGCGCCTATGAGAATTTCCTTGAAAAGGAAAAAGGCTCCATCAGGGAAGGCAAGGACGCGGACTTCGTAGTACTCAGTCAGGATGTGACCGGGATTCCCAAAGAGGAAATCTATACGACGAAAGTCCGGGAGACATGGATCGGCGGAAAGTGCTGCTTTGCTCTGCAGCAGTAATCACGGGGCTACTTTGAGCCGGCTACAGGAAGCTGGATCTCAATCAGATATTCGTCCTCGTTGGAGGTCTCATATTCATCGATATAGCAGAACTCGATGGGATCGCCGTTCGGGACAAGGTTATGTTTTTGAGCATAATCATACATAGCCGGAAGAAATTTTTTGGTTTTTTTCAGAGGACCTTTGTAGATGACTGACAGATAAAGGCCCTCTGGAAGAATATAATTACATTTATTTTTCGGAAAGGATTCGGAGTAAAAGAATACATTTTTGGTCCTGTAATAGTCGGAATCCGGATTGCTGCCCGGAATATCCAGGGTATAACAGTCGCAAAGCCCCACTGTCCCGATATAACTTTCCGATTGATTCATATATCTGATCAGATAGTAATCTACAAGATTATCCGGAATATTTGACTCTCTTACCATAATGCAGTACCGGCTGTCCAGTGACAGCTCTTTGATCTGTTCATTATCATAGCGGCTCAGGATTGTGTTAATTGAATTCAGGCGGTTTTTAATATGTTTTTTCCGGTATTTCAGCTGTCTGATCTGGTCGTCGATGGTATTAATCTCAGCAGACAGCATGCTTTGTGTTTTACTGACACTCCGGTCGATAACGAATTCTCTGATCTGCTGTGTGGAAAATCCAAGTCCCAGCATTTCACGGATGAGAACAATGCGCCGGAAGTCTTCTATCGTATAGCAGCGATAGTTATTTTGAGGATCGCGGAAAGAGTTAAGGATTCCTACTTTTTCGTAGTAGCGGATCGAATCCACACCGATGTTGAAAAATTTAGATAATTCACCTATTTTAAAAGTTTTATTGCTTTTCATATGTATCCTTTCAAAATATTGCCGGAATGTATTGACTTTAGTATCATACGAGAGTTTAGCATATTTAATAGAATAAAACAAGAAAAGTCAGATTTTCTTTATAAAGGAAGGAGTGGTTTTATGGAAAGAATACAGACGCATCCGATTCTGGGAGATACACCGGAAGGAAAGGTTGTTAATTTTACATATGACGGAAAAGTTCTGCAGGGAATAGAAGGAGAGCCGATTTCGGCGGCGCTTCACGCAGCAGGGGTGATGGTACACAGATATACGAAGAAAAGACATGAGCCGAGAGGAATTTTCTGTGCCATCGGCCGCTGCACAGACTGTGTTATGGTCGTGGACGGAAAACCCAATATCCGGACCTGTATTACGCCGCTGAAAGAAGGAATGGTGGTAAATACGCAGTATGGCGCGTCAGAGAAAGCAGAGGAGGTGTGAGCATGGCCAGTAGATATGATTTGATAGTAATCGGTGCAGGACCGGCCGGACTTTCAGCGGCGGTTGAAGCGGCAAAAAACGGATTAAATACAATTGTATTTGATGAAAACGCAAAGCCGGGCGGACAGCTGTTTAAACAGATTCACAAGTTCTTCGGATCAAAAGAACACAAAGCGAAGATCAGAGGATTTGATATCGGAAAAGAGCTTCTGGATGAGGCAAATGAGAATGGTGTAAAGGTAGAATTAAATGCCACAGTGATCGGCCTGTATCCGGAGAATGAAGTCACGGTCAGGATGGACGACAGTATCCGGCACTACAAAGGCGACAGTATTCTTGTAGCCACAGGCGCAAGCGAGAACATGGTTACATTCAAGGGATGGACCACACCCGGAGTGATCGGAGCCGGCGCAGCTCAGACAATGATGAATCTTCATCATGTAAAACCCGGAAATAAGATACTGATGCTTGGATCCGGAAATGTAGGCCTTGTCGTAAGCTATCAGCTCATGCAGGCAGGATGCCAGGTTGTGGCTCTGGTTGACGCGGCGCCCCGGATCGGAGGATACGGCGTCCACGCTGCCAAGATCGCCAGATGCGGCGTACCGTTTTATCTGTCACATACCATTGTTGAGGTGACAGGAGAGAAAGCCGTGGACGGTGTTACGATCGCGCAGGTGGACGAACATTTCCGGTTCGTTCCGGGAACGGAAAAGACTTTTGACGTTGACACGGTCTGCCTGGCAGTCGGACTGTCCCCCATGGCGCAGCTTCTGAAACAGGCGGGCTGTAAGATGAAGGATACGCCGGGCGGACTGGTTCCGGATTGTGATGAGTTCGGCGCCACATCAGTTCCGGGGATCTATGCCGCGGGAGATGTGGCCGGGATTGAGGAGGCAAGCTCGGCAATGATCGAAGGAAAAATATCCGGTACAGTAATTGCGAATTATCTGGGATACCTGGATCAGGAGACCATGGAAGAGCGAATCAGGGAACTGGAGAAAGCCCTTGCCAGTCTCCGTCAGGGTATGTTTGCTCCGGAAAACAGAGGAAAGCTCATAACAAAAACAGAGGAAGGCATTGACACATCGAAGAATCTCCTGGAAAAAGGTTTTCTGTCAGATGATGAAGTGGAAAAGTATCCGGGAGTTACCCATAAGACGGGAATTCATCCTGTAATTGAATGTACCCAGAATATTCCCTGTAATCCGTGCCAGGATGCCTGCTCCAGAGGCTGTATCAGCATTGGAAGCAATATTACATCTCTTCCGGTGGTAAAAGCGGATAAGGAGTGTACCGGCTGCGGAATGTGCGTGGCCTCCTGTTCCGGACAGGCGATCTTCCTTGTGGAGGAAGATATCGGCGGCGGGTACGGTACTGTTACGCTGCCTTATGAATTCCTGCCGCTTCCGTCTGAAGGACAGAAAGGGATTGCGCTGGGAAGAGATGGAAAGAAGGTCTGTGAAGCGGAGGTCCTGAAAGTAAGATCTTCAAAGGCTTTCGATCATACGAATCTGCTTACAATGAAGGTGCCGTCGGCGCTGGTGATGGAAGCAAGATTTTTTAAAGCGGTCTAAAGGAGGAAGTTGTAATGGTGGATATTCAGGAAAAATTAAAAAAGATCGGTCCGTATGTGGAAGCTCCGGATGACGATATGCTGATCTGCCGGTGTGAAGAGGTGACAAAAGGGGAGATCCGGCGGGCTGTCCATGCAGGATTGTTTACAATAGAAGAAATAAGAAGATTTTTACGGTCAGGCATGGGACTTTGCCAGGGACAGACCTGCGGGAAACTTGTGAAAGGGATTGTCGCCAGGGAACTGGGGGTATCGCCCCTGGAGATTGAGCCGGCAACGTCGAGAGCGCCGATGAGACCTACTGAAATGAAAATTTTAGCAAAGGACGGAGGTGCGTATCATGGGTAAAATGACAGCGGATGTAATCATAATCGGAGGCGGAGTAAATGGATGTGCGGCTGCCTATTATCTTGCAAAAAAAGGCGTCCGTGACGTAATCGTATTAGAGGCTGATAAGAGCATCGGGCATGGCGGGTCTTCGCGGAACGGAGGCGGCGTCAGACAGTCCGGCCGTGATATGCGGGAACTTCCCTACGCAATGTATGCGGTAAATAATATGTGGCCTTTCCTTTCAGAAGAACTGGGAATTGATGTTGAATATTACCAGAAGGGAAATCTCCGGCTTGGAAAAACAGAGGCTCATATCCAAAAGCTTGAGGATCTTGCCTCACGGTCGAGGGAACTGGGCCTGGACATGAATGTGGTCGATGCACAGACTGTAAAGGAGATCTGCCCTTATCTCTCGGAAGAGGTCATCGGGGCAAGCTGGTGCCCCACCGACGGGCACGCAAATCCCATGATTACCACACTGGCATATTATATAAGAGCGCTGGAAAAGGGCGTACGCTTTTTTACAGATGCCAGAGTCGTAAAACTGGAAAAATATAAAGGCAGGCTCAGACGGGTAATCATGGAATCCGGCGAAGTATTCGAGGCGGAAACCGTGATAATCGCGGCAGGGTACGCAAGCCGGTATCTGGCCAGAACAGTGGGGGTTGACGTTCCTCTTTATACATATTTTGAGGAGGCGCTGGTAACGGAAATGCAGCCGCATATGTTCGATATCATGCTGGGAACGGCGGACGGAGATTTCTACGGCCATCAGTCGCAGCACGGATCCTTTGTATTCGGGTGCGACAGCGGGCTGGAGGACGGCATAGACATGCCGCTGGATGAACTGAAGACTTCTTCGGTTACGGCGCCGGCGGGCTGCAGGGCGATCATGGGATACATACCGCTGCTTGCCGATGCAAAGATTGTCAGGACATGGGGCGGATGGATCGATATGTGCCATGACGGAGTCCCGGTGATCAGCAGGGTGGAAGAAGTTCCGGGAATGATTCTGGCCTGCGGATTTACCGGACATGGGTTCGGTACGGCTCCGGCGGTAGGCTTAATGCTTGCACAGATGACGGTAGGAGAGAAAACAGCAGTTGATATTTCCGCGCTTGCTTATGACCGGTTCAGACCGGTGAGATAGATCAGTAAACAGAAGGAGGACAAATGTAATGGATACAAAAATCGAATTTTTATATTTAAATGAAGAAGATATGATAGAAGCAGGCGTCCTTGACGCCGGAAGATGTGTGGATACGGTAGGTGAAGTGATGGCTCTGCTCAGCGCCGGCGATTACCTTATGGGCGGAAGGGCTCATAATGATCACGGGATGCAGCTGATCTTCCCGAAGAAGTCAGGGATCGTCGGATTCCCCAAAGAAGATTCCAGAGACCGCAGGTTTATGGCAATGCCGGCTTACCTCGGCGGAAGATTTCATATGGCAGGCGAAAAATGGTACGGCTCCAACGGACGCAACAGCGAAAGAGGGCTGCCGAGATCAATCCTTATGGTAACCCTCAATGACGTGGAAACCGGGCAGCCTCTGGCATATATGTCCGCCAACCTGTTAAGCGCCATGCGCACAGGAGCAATGCCCGGACTGGCCGCAGAGTATCTGGCTCCGCCGGAAGCAAAAGTATTAGGCATGATCGGCGCCGGCGTAGTAAACAAAACCTCTCTTATGGCCATTATGGCAAAGATAAAAACGGTAGAAGTGCTGAAGATCAAAGGCAGTTCCCCGGCCTCAAAGACCGCCCATGAACTTGCGGAATTTGCAAAAGCAAAATATCCGCAGTTAAAGGAAATCACAGTATGTGCTGACCTGAGAGAGGTTGTCGAAGGAACGGATATTCTCTGTGAAGGCGTGTCGGTGGAACCGCGGAAATGGCCGGTAATCGATCCGGCCTGGATTAAAAAGGGATGTCTGATCATTTCTTCCGGTACACTGGGCGTTGATTACGGATATACGAGAGATCACGTTACAAAAGTGGTGGACAATCTGGGAATGTATGAAGAATACATCAATGTCTATCAGGAATATGACGAGGAGGGCAATAAACTGCAGATGGGTATTCCGGGTATGGACTACGCCAATATGATACTTGCAGGCGAGATTGACAGAAAAGAGGTCCAGCATCTGGGAGCGATTGTAAGAGGAATTGAGCCGGGAAGGACCTCCGACGATGAAGTGATCATGATCAGTCTTGGGGGAATGCCGATCCTTGATGTGGGCTGGGGGCATGAATGTTATGTGAAAGCGTTAAAGGAAGGAATCGGAACAAAACTGAAACTGTGGGATACTCCGTATATGGTATAAAGGACAAAGAGTTATATGACAACGAAGATAAGAATGCTGAATATCCGGTATTTCATGCTTCAGGTATTATTCTGGGGAGCAGCGGTGGCGAATTATGCATATATGACGCAGATCCTGCAATATAAAGGATTTTCAGAAGTGGAGATCGGCATTCTGAACGGGGTGAAGCTTGTAGTAGGCGTCGCCTTTCAGATCTGGGTCGGCTCATACGCGGATAATCATGTGTATAAAATGCCGCTGAAAAATATAATCGGGATTCTGTCAGCCGTGTCCGCTGTTCTGACGGTCGGATTATTTGCTGTACAGCACAACTTTCTTCTTATGCTTCTGATTTCCGCAGGTTTCGGAATCAGTTTTACAACAGTATCGCCGCTGATTGACTCGCTGTCTATGCTGTATGTCAGTCACGGACAAAATGTAAATTTCGCAAAGGGGCGCGCGGGAGGTTCTGTCTCCTGGGCGTTCCTCTGCGTTCTGGCCGGGGTGTACTGCGATAAAATAGGGATACAGACTCTCCCCCTGTCCGGTGCGGCGCTGTGTCTGCTCATGGCGCTGGCCGCGTTTTATATGCCATGGGAATCCATCGTTGAAAAGAATTACACGGTAAAGAAGAAGGATTCGGACAGACCCCACTCGGTCGGGTATCTGCTGAAGAATTATCCGGTGTATATTCTGTTTCTGATTGGTTCCGCGCTGATGTTTATGGGCTATGATTTCGGAAGCGTTTTTATGATTGACATTTTTACGGGACTTGGCGGAAATAATATACATTACGGACTGGCTGAATTTGTTCTCGCTGTGTCGGAGATCCCGTCTGCGTTTATTATCCTGAAATGCAGAAACAGGATCCCGATGAAATGGCTGATGTTCTGCTGTGCGGTTTTTATGACACTGAAAAATCTGATCCCCACTTATGTTCACGACATCAATGCCGTTATACTGGCCCAGACCTGTGAAATGCTGGGGTTCGGACTTTTCTACGCAGGCGGCATGTATTTTATCGAAGAGATGCTGCCGAATAAAGACCTTGTCAAAGCAACAACCCTGATCAGCGTCGCCACAATGGGGTTCGGGGAAGGAATCGCGTCCTTTATCTGCGGTGTAATAAGAAGCCATCTGGGACTATACGGCCTGATGAAAACGGGAACCGCGGTGAACGCCCTGGCTGTTGTGGTAATGCTGATTATGTGCTGTATAAAATATGATAAAGTGAAAGTGCATGAAAATGAACAGATACAATATATGAAACGGTCTTATAAATAGGGGCTGTGTACAGAAGGGAGGCTGTATCTTGAGAAACGTAACAATTGCTGCAACTCAGATGAGCGCAGTGTGGGACAGGGAGGAAATGATTCGGAAAGCAGAAAATCTTGTGAGGACCGCCGCAGAAAAAGGCGCGCAGGTGGTTTTACTGCAGGAACTTTTTGAGACGCCTTATTTCTGTCAGAGACAGGATGTAAAGTATCTGGATCTGGCAGTGCCCCTGGAGGAGAGCAGAGCGGTCAAACATTTTCAGACGGTGGCAGAAGAACTGAGGATCGTGATCCCTGTCAGTTTTTTTGAGCGGTACGGCAACACACAGTTTAATACGGTTGCAATGATTGACGGGACGGGGGAACTCCTTGGTATCTACCGGAAAACACATATACCGGACGGCCTGCCGTATGCAGAAAAATTTTATTTTACACCGGGAGATACCGGATACAAAGTATGGAATACACTTTACGGCAGGATCGGAGTGGGGATCTGCTGGGATCAGTGGTTCCCCGAAGCGGCCCGGGCCATGGCTCTGATGGGAGCGGAAATTATATTGTATCCCACGGCAATCGGATCGGAGCTGCAGTTCGATATAGATTCCAGAGTGCATTGGAAAAATGTAATGAAAGGACATGCGGCGGCAAATCTGATCCCGGTTGCAGCGTCTAACAGAATCGGAACAGAAAAAGATGAAACAGAAATGACATTTTACGGATCATCATTTATCTGTGACAATCACGGGGAGGTCATTGCAGAAGCAGATGACCATACGGAATCCGTGATCACGGCAACGTTTGATCTGGACAGACTGGCATCCGAACGGAGGGAATGGGGCGTATTCCGGGACCGCAGGCCGGAGACCTACGGCATTTTGCTGACGCACGGCAGTCCGGAATAAACCAGAAGAATACTCCGATATGTCTTGACATTGGTATAATGCCATAGTTTATTATAATAAGCCAAAAGAAACAAAAGGCAAGGGTGCTGTTAAGTCATCGCTTGCCTTTTTGCGTTGGGAGATGAGATATATGAATGAGGACAGAAATGTAGAATTTGAGGCAACAGACAGAAAAAGCAACGTGGAACCGGAGAATTCGGAGGTTAGTTTTTTATATTTAAGCGAAGAAGATATGGTAGACGCAGGCGTGCTCAATGCTGCAAGATGCGTGGATGTTATGGAAGAAGCCCTCGGTCTTATGGAGGACGGAGATTTTATAATGGGAGGTCCGTATAATGACGCGCATGGCCTTATGCTCTATTTTCCCAAGAAATCTCCAATAGAAAATTTTCCTGTTAACAATTCCCGGGACCGCAGATTTATCGCGATGCCGGCATATCTGGGAGGACGGTTTCATGTGGCAGGCGAGAAATGGTACGGCTCCAATGGAAATAACAGAGCAAAAGGCCTGCCCAGATCCATACTCATGGTAATGCTTAATGATGTGGAAACCGGAAAACCGCTCGCCTATATGTCCGGAAACCTGCTGAGTTCGATGCGGACAGGAGCAATGCCCGGACTGGCTGCAAAACTTCTGGCGGTCAAGGATGCGAAAGTATTATCCCTGCTGGGCTGCGGGGTAGTCAGTAAGGCATGTTTAATGTCTATCATGACTGTCCGTCCCGATATTGAAGTGATTAAACTTAAAGGCAGTTCCCCCACATCAAAAACAGCGTTGAACATGAAAAAATACATCGAAGAAAATTACCCGGATGTGAAAGAAGTTACGATCTGTTCAACAATGGAAGAGGCGGTCAGAGATGCGGATATTGTCAGTGAAGCGATATCATGTATGCAGGGGCAGTGGCCTGAAGTAAAGAGAGAGTGGATGAAAAAAGGACTTCTGTATATTTCTTCCAGTACATTCAATATGGACTATAAAAGTATTGCTGATCTGAAAAAGGTTATTGATAATTACGGGATGTATGAAAACTATGCGGAGGAAGACAACCTGGGATATGATGAAAACGGAGTACGAAAACATACCGGCTGTATGGGGGAAGACTTTGTATACATGATCGAAGACGGACTGATCGAAAGAGACTCCATTACTTCCCTGGGCGAGATTATACGGGGAAAAAAGCCGGGAAGAGAATCGGAAGACGAGATTATCCTGGTATCCCTGGAAGGCATGCCCATCGAAGACGTGGCATGGGCGTATGAGTGTTATACGTATGCTCTGATACATGATATCGGTACAAGGCTTAAAGTGTGGGATAAACCAAGATCATTCTGAAAACTGTAACAGCCCCGGACTTTGCCTGCAGTCTGAGATTAGAAATTTCAAGGCTGTACCCGGAAAGAGAATCCCTGGAAAAACAGGAGGATAACCGTAAATGAAACATGAAAAACTTGATAAGGCGGACAAAATTATTTTAAATATTTTACAGGAAAACGCAAAAACACCACTGAAAGAGATTGCGTCAAAGGTTTACCTCTCCACGCCTACTGTCTCGGCCAGAATTGAAAAAATGGAAAAGGAAGGGATTATTATGGGCTATTATGCCCAGGTCAATCCTGTGGCGCTGGGGTATCACATTAAAGCACTGATTAATCTGGAAGTATCTCCGAAAGACAAAGAAGAGTTCTATCCGTTTGTCAAAGCGTGCAGGAATGTGATTGAATGCAATTGTGTTACCGGCGATTACTCCATGGTGCTGGAAGTTCTGTTTCCGAGTACGGCAGAGCTGGATCAGTTTATCGGGGAGCTTCAGCGCTTCGGACGGACGAAAACGCTGATTGTTTTTTCAACTTCGGTAGAACACAGAGGGATTGCTGCTGAGAAATAGAGAGGCTTTGGGCGATTGCCAATTATTGATAAAAAATTTCAAATTGCTTTTTTTACCGCTGTAGTATATGATAGGTGTAGAAGAAAGGAGAGATTGCTATGCAGACAGGAATGATTTGTAATTGTAAGCAGGTGTCTTATGCGGATGTTGAGAATGCTCTGCATCAGATGACTTCATTCAGTGATGTTCTGGAAGCTTTTGACGAGGTTCAGAAAGTTACCCATTGTTCTACCGGCTGCGGCGGCTGCCACGATAAGATTCTGGATGCCATTTCAGAAATCATGATGAAATAGCCGGAAAGGGGAAGTTTGTTTTAGTACATAAAAGCAGGATTGGAATCGATTTACATAAGAAAAATCAGTTTCGGTCCTGTTTTTATTTTCCAGAGGAAATGCTGCTTATTTTTTTGTCGAAAATTATTACGAAACTATTACGGAATATATATTGACAATTAAATAAGATGTGATATACTTTGAGAGTCAAAGTATTTAAGAATCAAAGTAATTTGGTGAGTTGGAGAATAATTATGGTAGGAAAAATTTGCGGAACCGGTTCTTATGTGCCGCCTCACATTATGGACAATGACGATCTGTCCAGAATTGTGGACACAAATGACGCGTGGATCCGGGAGCGGACGGGAATTGCCAGACGCCACATTATTGAAGAAGAGACGACTTCCTATATGGCAGGCCGGGCAGCGCAGCAGGCTGTCGAGCAAAGCGGCATAGACCCGAAAGAAATTGAACTGATTCTTGTTGCAACCTCATCGTCAGAGACAGTATTTCCCTGTGCGGCATGTGAGGTGCAGCGGATGATCGGAGCAGTAAACGCGGCAGGATTTGATATGAATGCGGCGTGCACAGGTTTCGTACTTGCGTTTAACACAGCCCAGGCGTACATAAGCGCAGGTCTGTACCGGACCATTCTGGTAATCGGCGCGGACAGCATGAGCAATATGGTGGACTGGACGGACAGAAGCACCTGTATCCTTTTCGGAGACGGGGCCGGGGCAGCCATCCTTCGGGCGGAAGAGGGAGAGCCGTGTGTAATGGCAGCTCACTCGGACGGCGTCAAAGGATCGGCACTGACCGGACTGAGCAGACACCGGAAAGGCAGGGAAAAGGAAGGCGAGGATAAAGATTCCTATATACATATGGACGGCCAGGGCGTATTCAAGTTTGCCGTGCGCAAGGTGCCGGAGATTGTAGAGGAAGTGCTGGAGAAAGCTTCCATGGAGCTGAACGATATCGATTATTTCGTTCTCCACCAGGCAAACAGAAGAATCATAGAAGCAGTCGCGAAAAGACTGCACACAGATATATCCAGGTTCCCCATGAACCTGGAAGAATATGCCAATACATCAGCGGCCACGGTGCCCATTCTTCTGGACGAGATGAACCGGAAGAACGAGCTGGCAAAAGGACAGAAGCTCCTGCTTGCCGGATTCGGCGCGGGACTTACCTGGGCGGCATGTATTTTTGAATGGTAAGGTCAGCAAGGCGGGACCGGAACAGTGACAGGGTAATTACCGGCGGGGCCGGATTACAAAAATAAATATTCCCGGATGGGAGAAAACAGATCCCTGAAGAGAGGGGCAAAAGTAATCTTATTTAAAGAAAGGAAAAGGAACCATGTTAGAGAAAATCAAAGAAATCGTAGCAGAATCATTAAACACAGACGCAGCAGAGCTGACAGAGGAGACATCCTTCAAAGATGATCTGGGTGCAGATTCCCTGGATTTATTTGAAATGGTAATGGCATTTGAGGAAGAGTTTGACGTAGAGATTCCGTCTGAGGATCTTGAGCAGATCAACACAATCGGTGATGTTGTAAAATATCTGGAAGCACACAAATAAATTTAATTCCGGATCAAAAGAAACATAGAGAAAAAAAGAATTCATTTATTTTTTAAGAAAGAAAGGTTGTTAGTATGAAGACAAAGGTAACCGAACTATTAGGAATTGAATATCCGATTATTCAGGGAGGAATGGCATGGGTTGCTGAATATCATCTTGCAGCCGCCGTATCCGAAGCCGGCGGCCTCGGGCTGATTGGTGCAGCGAGCGCGCCGGCTGACTGGGTGCGTGATCAGATCAGAGAAGCAAAGAAGATCACGGACAAGCCTTTCGGCGTAAATATCATGCTGATGAGTCCTTACGCAGATGATGTGGCAAAAGTGATCGTGGAGGAAGGCGTTAAAGTCGTTACGACAGGAGCCGGATCTCCGGAAAAATATATGAAGATGTGGAAAGAAGCCGGAGTAAAAGTAATCCCGGTAATCGCATCCGTCGCTCTTGCAAAACGTATGGAGAGATGCGGCGCGGATGCGCTTGTTGCAGAAGGAACAGAGGCAGGCGGACACATCGGCGAGAACACAACTATGGTACTTGTACCGCAGGTTGTGGATGCAGTGAGCATCCCGGTAATCGCAGCAGGCGGTATTGCCGACGGAAGAGGAATTGCGGCGGCATTTATGCTGGGCGCACAGGGTGTGCAGATGGGAACTCACTTTGTGGTTACGAATGAATCTCAGGTTCATGAAAATTATAAGGATATGATCATCAAGGCAAGAGACATTGACTCCAGGGTAACAGGAAGATCTACCGGCCACCCGGTAAGAGCTCTGAGAAACCAGATGACAAAAGAGTACCTTAAGAAAGAACAGGAAGGCGCTTCTTTTGAGGAACTGGAGCACCTGACTCTGGGCGGATTAAGAAGAGCTGTTGTAGACGGTGATGTAAAGACCGGAAGCGTGATGGCAGGCCAGATCGCCGGTATGGTAAAAGAAAAAATGTCATGTCATGACCTGATCCAGAAACTGGTGAAGGAGACAGACGACCTGATCGGAGGAAAAGGATTTTATGAGTAAAATCGCATTTATGTTTCCGGGCCAGGGAGCCCAGAAAGCCGGAATGGGCAAAGATTTTTATGAACAGAGTGAAACAGCAAGACAGGTGGTTGATAAAGCCACCGAACTGCTGGGAATAGATATGAAAGCATTGTGCTTTGAGGAAAACGATAAGCTGGACCAGACAGAATATACGCAGGCTGCTCTGGTGACAGTATGTATGGCGATGGAGCATGTGGTACGGGAAAGAGGACTGAATCCGGATGTTACTGCCGGATTAAGCCTGGGCGAGTACTGCGCCATTGCTTCTGCAGGCGGTATGAGCACAGAAGACGCAATTACAACAGTAAGAAAGCGCGGTATTCTGATGCAGAACGCGGTTCCGGGAGGAAAAGGATCCATGGCGGCTGTGCTTGGCATGACAGCCGAGGCCATCGAGAAGGTTGTAAACGAAATTGACGGTGTGACAATCGCCAACTACAACTGTCCGGGACAGATCGTTATTACCGGATGGAAAGAGAGTGTGGAGAAAGCTTCCGAGGCCCTCAAAGAAGCCGGGGCGAAGAGAGTGATGACCCTGAATGTAAGCGGTCCGTTCCATTCCCCTATGCTGACAGAGGCCGGAGAAGAGCTTGGCAAAGTTCTGGAAAATGTAGAACTGTCTCCGCTTCAGATCCCCTATGTAACAAATGTAACGGCTGAATACGTATCCGATATCAGCCAGACAAAGGCACTGCTTGCAAAGCAGGTGGCATCTTCTGTCAGATGGCAGCAGAGCGTGGAAAACATGATCGCCGACGGCGTTGACACATTTGTGGAGATCGGACCGGGAAGAACACTGGCCGGATTTATGCGCAAGATCAACCGGGACGTGAAAGTCTATAATATCGGTACATGGGAAGATGTAGATAAGGTGGTAAATGAATTATGTTAAATGGAAAAGTTGCTGTTGTGACAGGAGCTTCCAGAGGAATCGGAAGAGCCGTCGCAATCCGGCTGGCGTCCGAAGGAGCCACGGTTGTAATTAACTACAACGGTTCCAGAGAGCGGGCGGAACAGGTGAAGGCTGAGATTGAGCAGGCAGGCGGAAAAGCAGAGATCAAGCAGTGCAATGTATCTGATTACAAAGCCTGCGAGGAGATGTTCAAAGAGATCGTCTCTGAGCTTGGAAGCGTGGACATTCTGGTAAATAATGCGGGAATTACGAGAGACGGCCTGCTGATGAAGATGTCCGAAGAGGATTACGATGCGGTTCTGGATACAAACCTGAAGGGAACCTTTAACTGTATCCGTTTTGTGGCACGTCAGATGATCAAACAGAGAGGCGGAAGAATTATCAATATGTCTTCCGTGTCCGGCGTCCTCGGAAATGCAGGACAGGCAAATTACTCCGCATCAAAGGCAGGGGTGATCGGACTGACCAAGTCCGCGGCAAGAGAGCTTGCATCCCGCGGCATTACAGTAAATGCTATTGCTCCGGGATTTATCAATACTGAGATGACGGAAGTGCTTTCCGATAAGGTGAAGGAAGGCGCGGTAGCGCAGATTCCTCTCGGAAAATTCGGAGAGACAGAAGATATTGCAAACGCAGTTGCTTTTCTGGCGTCCGAAGGAGCGCGGTACATTACAGGACAGGTGCTCAATGTAGACGGCGGAATGGCTATGTGATTTAAGTGAGGCCTGCATCGAGGGAAAGAAAGGAGCATGCAGATGTATCTGTAAATGATCGTTTCTTTCTCTCGATATTGGGCGAATGCCCTCAGTGAGATGGAGCAAAGCGGAATCGAACTAAGCAGGTCGGATTAGAAAGAAGTGCGGTAGAAAGCCGGCTTTGGAAAGGATTTGTTTTTATGAAGAGAAGAGTTGTAGTGACCGGACTGGGTGCTGTGACGCCGATCGGAAATACGGTGGAAGAGTTCTGGGCCGGAATTAAAGAAGGTAAGGTCGGAATCGGACCGATTACGAAGTTTGATGCGTCTGAGTTCAAAGTGCAGATCGCGGCAGAAGTAAAGGGATTTGTTGCGAAGGAGCGTATGGACTTTAAGGCGGCAAAGAGAATGGAGCTTTTTTCACAGTATGCGGTTGCTGCGGCGAAAGAGGCTTTCGAAGACGCGGGACTGAACATGGAAAATGAAGATCCCTTCCGCTGCGGTGTTATTGTGGGATCCGGCATCGGAAGTCTGCAGTGTGTGGAGACAAACTATGAGAAGATCCTGACAAAGGGACCGAATAAGGTGAATCCACTGATGGTTCCGCTGATGATCTCCAACATGGCGGCAGGAAATATTTCCATTCAGCTTGGCCTGAAAGGAAAATGTACAAACGTGGTAACAGCCTGTGCTTCCGGTACTCACTGTATCGGAGATGCGTTCCGTGCCATCGAGTACGGGGATGCGGATGTAATGGTAGCCGGCGGTACAGAAGCTTCTGTATGTCCCACGGGAATCGCGGGATTTACCGCACTGACAGCGCTGTCTACAACAAATGATCCGGAGCATGCTTCCCGTCCGTTTGACAAGGACAGAGACGGATTTGTTCTGGGCGAGGGCTCCGGAGTTGTTGTTCTGGAAGAGCTGGAGCACGCAAAAGCAAGAGGCGCGAAAATCTACGCAGAGCTTGTAGGATACGGCGCAACCGGCGACGCATACCATATTACTTCTCCGGCAGAAGACGGAGAGGGCGCAGGCATGGCTATGAAACTGGCTATGAAGGAAGCAGGCGTGGAACCGGAACAGATTGATTACATCAATGCTCACGGAACAAGTACACATCACAATGACCTGTTTGAGACAAGAGCAATCAAGTATGCGCTTGGAGACGCGGCAAAGAACGTGCAGATCAACTCTACGAAATCCATGATCGGACACCTTCTGGGCGCTGCAGGCGGCGTGGAATTTGTCGTATGCGTGAAGAGTATTGAGGATGGATTTATTCATCAGACAATGGGTACAGAGAATGTGGATCCGGAATGTGATCTGAACTATACAGTGGGCGCTCCGGTTGAAAAAGATATCAATTATGTGCTTACGAATTCTCTCGGATTCGGCGGACACAACGCAACACTGTTGTTAAAGAAATATGAAGGGTAAGAGGTGTGTGCAATGAAGGTTGAGCAGGTATTGGAATTAGTGAAAGCTGTTTCAGATTCTGAACTTACAGAATTCAAATATGAAGAAGATGGTGTAAAGCTTTCTCTGAAAAAGACAAGTGACAGGATTGTTCAGGTACAGGCTCCGGCCGCTCCGG
This sequence comes from uncultured Ruminococcus sp., assembly GCA_900553885.1. Taxonomy (GTDB): domain Bacteria; phylum Bacillota; class Clostridia; order Lachnospirales; family Lachnospiraceae; genus Mediterraneibacter. The sequence continues at coordinate 13,606 of USFD01000007.1, read as the reverse complement.
CAGCAGCGCCTGTTATTGCTCCGGCAGTTATGCCGGCGGCACCGGCACCGGTTCCGGCAGCGGCACCGGTCAGCGCACCGGCAGGAGCAGAGGCTCCCGCTGCGGCATCCGCAGAGAGTGAAATCAAAGGAAATATTGTAAAATCTCCTCTGGTGGGAACATTCTACGCTGCTCCGGCAGAAGACGCGGATCCGTTTGTAAAAGTCGGCGACAGCGTAAAAGAAGGCCAGGTACTGGCTATCGTAGAGGCAATGAAACTGATGAACGAAATCGAAAGCGACTTCACAGGAACCGTAACAGAAATTCTTGTGGAAAACGGCCAGGCAGTAGAATACGGCCAGCCGCTCTTTGTCATCAGCTAGTCCGCACATGCGGCAGAATAATCTGTCCGGCTGTGCAGGCTGGCCTGCAGCAGACGGGGAGATTGTTCTGACATATGGCGGCAGCCATACAGCGAAAAGGAGCTGCGAAGCAGCGGATTTGAGCTGGCATGTGGGGACGGAGAGCCCGGCACATGCCGGTTTGTATTAAGAATAGAGGTGCACAGGATATGAACAGTTTAAATATAGAGCAGATTCAGGAGATCATCCCTCACAGACATCCCTTCCTTCTCCTTGATAAGATTGAGGATTATGAGCCGGGCGAATTTGCGGTGGGATACAAATGCGTAACTTACAGAGAGGACTTTTTCAGAGGACATTTTCCGCAGAAAGCGGTTATGCCGGGCGTGCTGATTCTTGAGGCGCTGGCCCAGGCAGGAGCTGTTGCTATTTTAAGTGTTCCCGAGAACAAAGGCAAGATTGCTTTCTTCGGCGGAGTGCAGAAATGCCGTTTCAAAGGAATGGTATTTCCGGGAGACACGCTGAAGCTTGAAACAAAGATTATCAAACGCAAAGGACCTGTAGGCGTGGGAGAGGCGATTGCTTCTGTCAATGGAAAAGTTGTTGTCAGTGCAGAGCTGACATTTATGGTAGGAGAATAGTGCAGAGATGATTGGAAAGGTATTGATTGCAAACCGCGGCGAGATAGCGGTCCGCATTATCCGGGCATGCCGCGAGATGGGGATTGAGACAGTTGCGGTGTATTCGGAAGCCGACAGAGAGGCGCTCCATACACAGCTGGCGGACGAGGCCATCTGTATCGGGCCGGCTCCGTCTTCAGAGAGCTATCTGAATATGCAGAATATTATCAGCGCCACCCTGGTATCCGGGGCGGACGCCATTCATCCGGGATTCGGATTTCTGTCAGAAAACAGTAAATTCGCAGAACTGTGCGAGCAGTGCAATATTACATTTATCGGACCGAATTCCGACGTAATCCGGAAACTGGGAAATAAGGCGGAGGCCAGAAATACAATGGTTGCCGCAGGGGTTCCTGTAATTCCGGGAAGCAAGGATCCGATTTATGACGCAGAGACCGGCGCCAGAGTGGCGGCTGAGATCGGATATCCGGTTATTGTAAAGGCTGCTCTGGGCGGCGGCGGAAAAGGTATGCGTGTTGCCGAGACACCGGAAGAGTTTGAGAACAGTTTTAAGACAGCTCAGAAAGAGAGCCAGATGGCTTTCGGCGACAATACCATGTATATTGAACATTTCGTACAGCATCCGCGCCATATCGAATTCCAGATTCTGGCGGATGAGCACGGCAATGTGATTCATCTGGGAGAAAGAGACTGCTCTATCCAGAGAAACCATCAGAAGATGATCGAGGAATCTCCTTCTATCGCTCTTACTCCCGAGCTTCGCCAGAAGATGGGAGAGGCAGCGGTGAAGGCGGCGAAGGCAGCCAATTATACCAATGCCGGAACCATAGAGTTCCTTCTGGAAAAGAACGGAAATTTCTATTTCATGGAGATGAACACAAGAATCCAGGTGGAGCATCCGGTAACAGAGTGGGTTACGGGAATTGATCTTGTAAAGGAACAGATCCGCATCGCGGACGGAAGACCCCTCAGTTATAAACAGGAAGACGTTCATATTACGGGACATGCCATTGAGTGCCGTATTAATGCGGAGAATTCGGACAAGAATTTCCGCCCGTCGCCGGGAACTATTACCGATATGTATCTGCCCGGCGGAAAAGGAGTGCGTATCGACTCAGCGATTTACAGCGGTTATACCGTGCCTCCGTATTATGATTCCATGCTGGCAAAACTGATCGTTCACGCCAAAAACAGGAACGAGGCGATCCGCAAGATGCGGAGCGCGCTTGGCGAAGTAATTATAGAGGGTATTGATACAAATGTGGATTATCAGTATGAGATACTGAATCATCCGGACTTTGTGTCAGGAAATATTGATATTGAGTTTATAGAAAAAATGTAAGTTGTCAGATAATTTGCCCAAAAGGGGTCAGGCACTTTTCCAAAGGGGTCAGGCCCCTTTCGGAAAGTGCCTGACCCCTTTTTTGGAGGTAATCTCAGATGAAATTACAGAATATGTTTAAGAAAACGAGCAGCCGCCAGCATTATATCGCTCTGAAAAATGCCAGGCCGGAAGTTCCCCAGGGGCTGATGCGCAAGTGCAATAAATGCGGCGCTGCGATTATCGCGGAGGATGTAAAGAACGGATATTATATCTGTCCGAAATGCGGAGGATATTTCCGCGTACATGCCTACCGCCGTGTAGAGATGATCGCGGATGAAGGCTCTTTTGAAGAGTGGGATAAAGAGATGGAGTTTGTCAATCCCCTTGACTTTAAAGGATATGAAGAAAAGGTAGCCGGACTGAAAGAACGCACCCACCTGAATGAGGCGGTTGTGACAGGTAAGGCTTCCATAAACGGCAATCCTGTTGTACTGGGAATCTGCGACGGCCGGTTTATGATGGCCAGTATGGGGCATATTGTAGGAGAGAAGATTGCCCGCGCAGTGGAACGGGCTACAGAGGAGAAACTTCCGGTCATTATATTTACCTGTTCCGGAGGAGCCCGGATGCAGGAGGGCATTGTTTCTCTGATGCAGATGGCGAAGACCTCGGCGGCTCTGAAGCGGCACAGTGACGCGGGCCTTCTGTATATTACCGTACTGACGGATCCTACAACCGGAGGCGTGACCGCAAGTTTTGCCATGCTGGGCGATATTATTCTCGCGGAGCCAAAAGCTCTGGTCGGATTTGCAGGACCCAGGGTTATTGAACAGACCATCGGCCAGAAACTTCCGAAGGGATTTCAGCGGGCTGAATTCCTTGTGGAGCATGGATTTGTGGACCGGATCATTGAACGGGAAGAAATGAAGGACGTGCTGGGACAGATTCTTAAGATGCACGCAGAGAAGGGATTTACAGATACAGATGTAAAAGCAGCCCATAAAATGACCGGCGGTTTCGCCCATACGGGAAGAAATCTGAGCGCATGGGAGCGCGTCCAGATTTCAAGAAAGAAAAACCGTCCGGTGGGAACCGACTATATTGAAGCGCTTTTTGATGACTTTATGGAATTCCACGGAGACAGATATTTTAAAGACGACCATGCGATTGTCGGCGGCATCGCCCATTTCCATGGAATGCCGGTAACGGTAATCGCCCAGGCAAAGGGAAAGACCACAAAGGAAAATCTGGACCGGAACTTTTCCATGCCGTCGCCTGACGGATACAGAAAGGCGCTCCGTCTGATGAAGCAGGCGGAGAAGTTCGGCCGGCCTGTGATCTGCTTTGTTGATACTCCGGGAGCATTCTGCGGACTGGAAGCAGAGGAACGGGGCCAGGGCGAGGCCATCGCCAGAAATCTGTATGAGCTTTCCGGTCTGAAAGTACCGGTGCTCTCTGTTGTAATCGGGGAAGGCGGCAGCGGCGGCGCTCTTGCCATGGCAGTGGCAGATGAGGTATGGATTCTGGAAAATGCCATTTATTCTGTTCTTTCTCCGGAAGGATTTGCAAGTATTCTCTGGAAAGACAGCAAGCGCGCGGCAGAGGCGGCAGAGGTAATGAAGCTTACAGCGGATGATCTGAAGAAACTGGGCATTGTGGAACAGGTGATTGCGGAGCCGGAGGAGTTTACAACGGAGACCATGGAGCCTGTGACGATGGAACTGGAAGTTCAGATCCTGGATTTCCTTGAAAAATATACCGCTATGGATCCGGATGCTCTGACCGACAGACGGTATGAGAGATTCCGGAATATATAAACGCAAATCGGACTGCCGGCAGCCGGGAACGGTCTGCGGACAAGGGCAGAAAAGATAGGGCGCAGGAATAATGAAATGAGAGGGCAACATGAAAAATCTGAAGATAGGTGATAAAATCACCAGATTTCCACTGATTCAGGGTGGAATGGGAGTAGGCATCAGTCTGGGGCGTCTGGCCGGCTCCGTGGCAAGAGAAGGCGGGATCGGTATCATTTCCACGGCTCAGATCGGCTACCGGGATCCGGAGTTTGACAAGAATCCGGCCCAGGCAAATATCAGAGCCATTGAAAGCGAGATGAAAAAAGCCAGAACCATCTCCCCTGACGGGATTATAGGATACAATGTTATGACGGCTCTGAAGGAGCATGCAGCCCACGTAAAGGCAGCAGTAAAGGCCGGAGCTGATATTATCATCTGCGGCGCCGGGCTTCCAACGGATCTGCCGGCGCTGACGGAGGGAAGCCAGACAAAGATAGCACCCATTGTCTCCACAGACAGATCTGCGAAAGTGATCCTCAAATACTGGGACCGGAAATACAGACGCACGGCGGATCTTGTGGTTATTGAAGGGCCGCTGGCCGGAGGCCATCTGGGATTTCAGAAGGAAGAACTCTGTACGTATACGGAAGAGTCCTACGGGGAAGAAATTAAGAAGATTATAGCTACCGTGAAAAGCTACGGAGAAAAATACGGGGTTCAGATTCCTGTTGTCGTAGCCGGAGGAATCTATGACAGTGAAGATGTAAAGCGTGTGATGGCTCTGGGAGCGGACGGCGTACAGGTGGCTACCCGTTTTGTTACGACAGAGGAATGCGATGCGGATATCCGCTATAAAGAAGCCTATATCAATGCTTCGAAAGAAGATATCCAGATCGTGACAAGCCCGGTGGGCATGCCGGGAAGAGCGATTATTAATCCTCTGATGAAACGTGTGATGAACGGGGAAAAGATCGCCCACAGCCCCTGTCACGGATGTCTGGCAAAATGTAACCCGTCCCAGATTCCCTACTGTATCACAGACAGTCTGATTGACGCGGTGAAGGGAAATGTGGAGAAAGGCCTTCTGTTCTGCGGAGCGAAAGCATATAAATCAAAGAAAATAGAGACAGTCAGAGAGGTAATGCAGGCATTATTTGCTTAAAAGAAAGCAGGAAGCAGCGCGGATTCTCCGGGCAGACACTGCCTGTATTCTCTGTGTTGAAACAGGTATTCCGGTGATGAAACACCAGAGAAACCGCCCGGAAAGAAAGGAGACGGACCGGTGAATGCATATGAAACAATCAATGATATTCTGGTCAATTTATTTAATGAAATACTGAAGCTGGAAGAAGAAGCGATTATAACCGATGAATTCAAGGATATAACCAACAATGATATGCATACCATTGAGGCGATCGGTCTTTCCGGGGGAAATACCATGTCTGTGGTGGCGAAAAAGCTGGGAATAACGGCGGGTTCGCTGACCACTGCCATCAACAGTCTGGTAAATAAGAAATATGTAGTCAGAAAACGAAGCGAAGAAGACCGCAGAGTTGTATTCATCGGTCTTACAGAAAAAGGAAAGAGAGCATTCAACCATCATAAAGAATATCATAGAAAGATGGCAGAGGCGGTTCTGAAAAATCTGAACGAAGAGGAAATTCCCGTTCTGATAAAAACATTGAACAGTCTGTCTGATTTTTTCAGAGGATATGGAGAGAAAAACAAAAAGACCGGATAAAGCCGGACAAATGTACAAAAAATTTGACGTTTGCAGAAAAATGATGTACAATCCCATTGGAACTTTGAGGAATAAGATGAATTCTAAGCGGCACCGGCAGGGAAATGCCGGCGGCGGAAAATACTTGGTTGGAATTAGTTTTTAGGAGGGAAAAACAAGTATGGCAGTTAAAAAAACATCTTCAACAACAAAGGCAGCAGCTGAGACAAAGGCAGCAGTAAAGCCGGCCGCTGAAACAAAGGAAACAGCAAAACCGGCTGCCAAAGCAGAGAAAGCACCTGCAAAGGCAATCGAGACAAAGAAAGACACAACAAAGAAGCTTGAAACAAAAGCAGCAGTTTTAGTAGATACACCAGAAGAGACAAAAGCAGCAGAGACAAAGACTACTGAGAAGAAAGCTCCGGCAAAGAAGGCAGCAGCTAAGAAACCGGCGGCTAAGAAAGCTCCGGCAAAGAAGGCTGAAGTTAAGACAGAGATATTCCTTCAGTTTGCAGGCAAAGAGTACACAGAGAAAGAGATCTTCCAGAAAGTAAAAGAGATCTGGACAAAAGTACTTAAGAACAAAGTCGGCGATATGAAAGATGTCAAGATCTATCTGAAACCGGAAGAGTCTGCAGCTTACTATGTAGTAAACGGCGACACAACCGGAAAAGTTGACCTGTAAGATATACTGTAAAATATGGAAAAACGGAAAAATCCCCTGCATGGCAAGGCAGAAGCTTTGGATGCGGGGGATTTTTATATCTCATGGCGCTGCCGGCATCAACATGTGCTATAATGGCAGATAGAAAACAGAGAAGGAAAGGCGGATGAGCGGAATGGAGAAAAATAAAGCAGAAGAAAAAAGCCGTCTGGAAAAGCAGATCGCATTTCTGACAGAAGTGGACAAGGAGAAAAATATTTTCCGGCAGACTTACCTGGCAGACGGGAAGAGAAAAGAAAACGACGCGGAACATGCATGGCATCTGGCGCTGGCTGCGGTGCTGCTGAAAGAACATATAAAGGAAGACGTAGATCTGGGACGGGTTATGACAATGGTTCTGATCCACGATCTGGTGGAAATTGACGCCGGCGACACTTATGCGTATGACGCGGAGGGAGCGGCTACCAAGAGAGAGCGGGAAGTAAAAGCCGCGGACCGGATTTTCGGAATTCTGCCGGACGATCAGGGAACCTGTTTACGGGAACTGTGGGATGAATTTGAAGCATATGAGACAGCAGAGGCAAAGTATGCTCATCTGCTGGATAATTTCCAGCCTCTTATGCTCAATGACGCGTCTGACGGAAAGAGCTGGACGGAGCACGGCGTACACAAATCCCAGGTGTGCAGACGGAACGCCCGCATTCCGGAGACGTCAGAGATTGTGTGGGAGAAAATGCTGGAAATTATGGATAAACATATTGAAAAAGGACATTTACAGGCAGATTGATAACAAAAGAACAGGAATAAAAGGAGGAGTCAGGCCATGTATGAAAAGGAAGTAGAAGAACTGCAGAAAATTATTGATGACAGCAGCCGTATTGTTTTCTTCGGCGGTGCGGGAGTCTCCACGGAAAGTGGGATTCCGGATTTCAGAAGCGCAGACGGAATCTATCATCAGCAGTATAAGTATTCTCCGGAACAGGTGGTAAGCCACAGCTTTTTCATGCAGCATACAGAAGCTTTTTATGACTTCTATAAAGAGAAGATGATGATCCTTGACGCAAAGCCGAATCCGGCGCACTATAAGCTGGCAGAGCTGGAAAAGGCAGGCAGACTGACCGCGGTAGTAACCCAGAATATTGACGGGCTTCATCAGGCGGCAGGCAGCAGAACGGTGTACGAACTGCACGGAAGCATTCACCGGAACTACTGCATGGATTGCGGCAGATTTTATGACGCGCAATATGTAAAACAGTCATCCGGAATTCCCCGCTGTGAATGCGGAGGTATAATTAAGCCGAACGTGGTTCTGTATGAGGAAGGACTGGATCCGAAGACAATCCAGGGCGCCGTAGAAGCGATTGCATCGGCAGATACGCTGATTATCGGCGGCACCTCTCTTGTAGTCTATCCGGCAGCAGGATTTATCGATTACTTCAGTGGAAAACACCTGGTTGTGATTAATAAATCAGAGACGGCAAAGACAGTCCGGGCTGAACTGAGCATTGCCGCCCCTATTGGAGAAATATTCAGCAGAATTAAAACAGTGTAAAAATCAGATCTGTAAGAAACAGAAGCGCCAGCACGCCGCTGACGGCATAAAGAGTCCGGTCAGACAGGCGGGCGGTGAGCTTTTCAAAGAGAGGCTGGAATACATAGAGAAAAATCATGCCTCCCACACCAAAACGGAGACTGGGGTTGAGGGCAATGCGCCCCTGAAAATTGAAGGAAAACCGGGTGTAATCCCACAGCCACTCTCCGTAGAGGAATTCCATGATATAGCTTCCGGCCAGTTCCAGTACGGTTGTGATTCCCACAATTCCCATAAAAACGAAAAGCGGTGTGATGCACAGACGGCCTGTACAGATCCGTTTTTTCTTCAATCCGCCCAGGGTGAAGATAAGAATCAGAGCTCCCACACCGTATATGATACAGTAAGGGCCGAACAGAACCCCTCTGTTGGAGAAACCCCAGCGGTAAACCACAACTTCCAGAAATACTTCATAGACCCAGCCGATAAAGGAATACAGAATAAAGTAAAAGAAATATTCCGCCGCTTTCTTTTGGATCGGTTGTTTCATTTTATCCCCCTGTATAGTAAAAACAATGATTGACAAGGCTCCCTGCTTATCCGCCGGTATAAGAAGCCGGCGTGTGTCCGGGCATACATCTATGCTTCCCACCTTGCTGAGGCGCCGCAGGGAAGAACCAGTCCGGACTCGGTTACCGGAAGTCCGATTTCTTCCGCCCGGACATGTCCCTTCCAGGGTTTCAGCTCTGTGGCCAGCATGTAAGTCAGCACAGAAGGAGCCAGACCGGTGGTGTAGGAATTGACCAGGAAAAAGACCGGATTGTCGGACAGAATCTTTGTACACAGCTGTATCAGCGGATGAATCATATCTTCAATTTTCCAGATCTCCCCTTTCGGACCTCTTCCGTAGGAGGGAGGATCCATTATGATCGCATCGTATTTATTGCCTCTGCGGATTTCCCGTTCTACAAATTTCACACAGTCATCCACCAGCCAGCGGATAGGCGCGTCTTTCAGACCGGATGATACGGCGTTCTCCTTGGCCCAGGTGACCATGCCTTTGGATGCGTCCACATGCGTGACCTGTGCGCCTGCCGCCGCGGCTGCCAGCGTAGCCCCTCCGGTGTAGGCGAAAAGATTAAGCACTTTTACGGGACGTCCGGCGTTTCGGATTTTTTCAGAGAACCAGTCCCAGTTGGTGGCCTGCTCCGGGAAGAGACCGGTATGTTTGAAACTGAAGGGTTTCAGATTAAAAGTAAGAGAGCCGTAATGAATCTGCCACTGCTTGGGCAGACTGAAAAACTCCCATTCGCCGCCGCCTTTTTTACTGCGGTGGTAGTGGCCGTTCCGGTGTTTCCACCCTCTGTGTTTCCTCGGGGTATCCCAGATGACCTGAGGGTCCGGACGCACCAGAATATAGTCTCCCCAGCGTTCCAGTTTTTCCCCTTTTGAACAGTCAATAACCTCATAGTCTGTCCAGTTATCTGCAATCCACATATTTCCCGTTCCTTTCTTTCATCCTTATCAGAAATAGTTACTCTGTTAAATGCGTGAAGCGCAATTATTATACTGTGCGCGCAGAAAAGGAAGCGCCGCGAAGGGGCATTTACTTTTCAAGCCACAGGTTGCCAGGTATAATCCCGGCAGAGCCGGGCAGCCCGATTGAATCGGGCTGAATTGCGTGAAGCGCAATTATTATATCATATAGATATTTAGGGGAAAAGAGATTTTTCTGTTCCTTTTCTCACTTTAGTGTGGTAAAATACGAAAATAGTATGAGATAAAGGAGCGCTTTTACATATGAGCAGTAAGAAGATACTTGTGATGGGGAACGAAGCCATTGCCCTGGGCGCAATCCGCGCAGGCGTGCGCATGGCGGCAGGCTATCCGGGCACCCCGTCCACAGAGATACTTGAGACCATTGCAAAGCATAATGACGGACATATTCATGTGGAGTGGTCGGTGAATGAGAAGGCAGCCATGGAAGTAGGTGCAGGCGCGGCATATGCCGGTGCGCGGACGCTGGTTACCATGAAGCAGGTGGGACTGAACGTAGCTTCCGATCCGCTGATGAGCCTGGCGTATATGGGGGTAAAGGGCGGCATGGTGATTGTGTCTGCAGACGATCCGGGCCCTATCTCTTCCCAGACGGAGCAGGACACCAGAACATTCGGACAGTTTTCCAAACTGCCGGTTTTTGATCCCTCTTCACCGGAAGAGGCGTACGAGATGATCGGGGAGGCTTTTGAATTTTCGGAGAAATACCAGACGCCGGTTCTGTTCCGTCCGACTACAAGAGTCTGTCATGCATGTGCCAGCATTGAGATCCTTCCGGATCTGGACATCGGCGAGCCGGAAGGATTTATCAAAGATACCATGCGCTGGGTGATCTTTCCCCGCACTTCTTATCTGAATCACGTGCGGATTGAAAAGAGAAATGCACAGCTGTCGGAAGTCCTGTCCGGATATAAGCGGAATTTTATTCTGGAGGGAAACAAAAAAAAGGGGATTGTAACAGGAGGAATCAGTTATGCCTATACAAGGGAAGTACTTCCGGAAGGAACGCCTCTTCTGAAGATTTCCACGCCCCACCCCTTCCCGGAGCAGCTGGCAGTCCGGTTTTTAAAAGAGCTGGATGAGGTGCTTGTGCTGGAAGAGCTGGATCCCATGATTGAAAGGCAGCTGCTGCAGATTGCAGGAAAGCATCATCTGCCGGTGAATATATATGGAAAACTTACCGGGCATACGAAAAATGCCGGGGAAAACAGTACAGAGAGTATCCGGGAAGACCTTGCGCGGTTCCTGCAGGAAACCGGCAAAGACACGGCAGCAGATGCAAAAGCCGCTGAGGAAGCGCCGGAACTTCCTGTCCGTCCTCCGGTGCTTTGTGCCGGATGTCCCCACCGTGCTTCCTTTTATGCTGTGAAAAAGGCAATGAAAGGAAAGAAGGCGGTGTTCAGCGGCGATATCGGATGTTATACCCTTGGCAATGCAAAACCCCTTGATATGGTGGATACCTGCCTGTGTATGGGCGCGGGAGTGACCATAGCCCAGGGCCTTCACGTGATTGAGCCGGATGCTGTGAATTTTGCGTTTATCGGAGATTCCACATTCTTTGCCTCCGGAATAACCGGAGTGGTAAATGCAGTATATAATGGAAACGATATTGTGCTGGTGGTGCTGGATAATTCCACTACAGCCATGACCGGCCATCAGCCCCACCCGGGAACCGGAAAGACCATTATGGGAGACGTGGCAGCAAAAGTAAGTATTCCTGCCATTCTCCGCGGAATCGGCGTGGAGCGGATTTATGAGTGTGATCCGCTGAAGCTGAATGAGGCGGTTGATACGGTAAAAGAGGCCGCTCAGGGAAGCGGTGTCCGGGCCGTGATTTTCCGTTCCCCCTGTATCGCGGTTTCCAGACCCGGAAAATGTTATGAAGTAAAACAGGAAAAATGCCGGAAATGTAAAGTCTGCATCAAGGAACTGGGATGTCCGGCTATTGTAACAGAAGGGGATACAGTAAAGATTGACGCATCGTTCTGCTACGGATGCGGCGTCTGTGCAGCTGTATGCCCGTTTGAAGCGATCGGGGAGGTGGACTGTCATGAATAAGAATTGTCTGTTGTGCGGCGTGGGCGGCCAGGGTGTCGTGCTGGCTTCCCGGCTGATCGCATATGCTGCTATGGAAAAGGGAAATTTTGTGCGGACTGCCGAGACCATCGGTATGGCACAGAGAGGCGGATCTGTTGTCAGCCACGTGCGGATCGGAGATGAAATTTATTCGCCCCAGGTTCCTGTGGGAAGCGCGGATGTAATTCTGGCTTTTGAGCCGGGAGAGGCGGTCAGATGCCTGCCGTATCTGAAAAAAGACGGCCTTGTTATTGCTGACAGCCGGATTGTAATGCCTGTAACGGCAAGTCTGGGAGGAAGCAATTATAATGCGGAAGAAATGACCGCATACCTGAAGAAACATGCAGGAAAGCTGATCCTGATTGACGGGGAGGCAATCTGCAGGGAAGCCGGTTCTCCGAAAGTGCTCAATGTGGCGCTTCTCGGCGCGGCGGCTCAGAGCGGAGCTCTTGGCATTACGCCGGAGGAAATGCTGGATGCGGTCAGAAAGAATGTGAAAGAAAAGTTTATTGCTTTAAATGAAAAGGCCCTGATGCTTGGCCGGAAAGCAGGAGGAATGTAATATGAAAATGACGGAACTGCAGTTTGAGATGATCAAGGAAAACCTTCGTCAGCTCACTTCAAAGGACTGCTTCTATAAAGAAAAATTAAAAGGCATTGATGTGGAATCCATAAAATCCCAGGAGGATTTTGAAAAACTGCCGTTTACCTGGAAAGGAGATCTGAGAGAGGCCTATCCGCTGGGACTGCAGGCAGTGCCGGATGAAGAGATTGTCCGGATTCATTCTTCTTCGGGAACAACCGGCATTCCGGTTATCATTCCCTATACACAGAAAGATGTGGAGGACTGGGCAAAAATGTTTGCCCGCTGTTATGAAATGGCCGGGATTACGGCTCTTGACCGGATTCAGATCACGCCGGGATACGGCCTGTGGACCGCCGGAATCGGATTTCAGGCAGGTGCAGAGTATCTGGGAGCAATGACCATTCCCATGGGACCGGGAAATACGGAAAAGCAGCTCCGGATGATGCAGGATATGAAGTCGACGGTTCTCTGCGCGACTTCTTCCTACGCGCTTCTGCTGGCAGAGGAGATCGGGAAAAGAGGCCTGACAGATAAGATTTATCTGAAAAAGGGTGTGATCGGCTCTGAGAGATGGGGCAGCAAAATGCGTGCCCGTATTGCCGCCGAGCTGGGTGTGCAGCTCTATGATATTTACGGACTGACGGAAGTATACGGCCCGGGAATCGCCATGAGCTGTGATTATGAATGCGGAATGCACTACTGGGACGATTATCTGTATTTTGAGATTGTGGATCCGAAGACCGGAGAAAATGTTCCGGACGGGGAAGTGGGCGAACTGGTAATTACAACCCTGAGAAAGCAGGGGGCGCCGCTGATCCGGTACCGCACCCACGACCTGACCAGATTTATCCCCGGCGAATGTAAATGCGGTTCCAGATTCCCGCGGATTGATACCCTGATCGGGCGTACCGACGATATGGTAAAGGTAAAGGGCGTTAATATCTTCCCAAGCCAGATTGAGGAAATGTTAAAAGAAGTGCCTGAGGCATCCAGTGAATATCAGTTCATGCTGGATCATCTCTTTGGAAAAGATGAGTGTACACTGTTTGTAGAGGTAAATAAAGGCGTAGATAAAAAACAGGCAGAGCAGGCAATCCAGAAGGCATTCAAGACAAAAATCGGTATACTGGTACATGTAAAACCAGTGTCCATAGGTGATTTGCCGAGAAGTGAAAAGAAATCCACAAGGATATTTGATAATCGGTATTAAATTCGGATTTGCCGAAATGAACTTGAATTAAGAAATACCGGAAAAAATTCAGAATTTCCTGGATAGAACGGGACGGAGATACGGGATGCGGGATCCATGTTCCACTCCGGAATCTGAGAAAAATAAAGGATCTGAAATCTGATTAAAAGCAAGGCCTGAG
>USFD01000006.1 GCA_900553885.1 uncultured Ruminococcus sp. | reverse complement strand
GGATCCTCTATCTGACTGTGTATTACAGATATCGTACAGACCGTTCGGTTTGTTGCCAGAACCACCCCGTTTCTGTCCACAATCTCTCCCCGGGCAGCTTTAATCTCTCTTTCTCTCTCGTGCAGGTCTTCCGCCAGCTCCTGATAATATTCTGCATCAAATACCATCAGATAAATAAGGCGCCCGATCAGTCCAAAGATCATCACTGCAGCGCAGAGGAATACGATGAGCATTTTTTTCTTATTATATGTTTTATTCTTCATAAAAAAACAACCCTGCAAAAGATGTTGTTACAGCTTATTACATCTTCTGCAGGGTTATTCCAAAAACGGGCGATCTATTCAGTCTCCCTCCGTCCAGTCATCCAGATCCGGTTTGTAGTTTTCATCTATATACTCCCCGTCCGGTTTGTCGTAAGTGTCATCATAGTCCTGATTATAATCGGTATATTCTTCATCATCGGAAATCTTGCTTTGTGCAGCAGCAGCTTCTGCCGCCTTCGCTTCGCTCTCCTTAATGGTGGTGACATCCAGATAGGGGAACGCCTCCTCCATAATGCTTTTTGCCAGCTTCCGCACCAGAGAACTGTCATCCTGAGCAGCCGTATTCGGTTCGTCAACTACTACATAAATCAGGACTTCCGGATTGTTCTGAGGTGCAAATCCCATATAGGACAAAAGATATTTTCCGTTCCCTCTGGGCAGTTTCTCTGCTGTTCCTGTCTTCGCGCCGATATCGTAGCCTTCAACCTGCGCCCCTTTTCCGGTTCCATAGTCCATAACAGCGCCCAGATATTCTTTCAGCTGCTGCGACGTCTCTGCAGAAATCGTCTTACGCAGCAGAACCGGATCTTTCGCCTCAACAACATTGCCGCTTTCATCCTGAATCTGCTTTACCACATGAGGCTCATAATAATATCCGCCGTTAATCAGTGAAGAAAACGCAGCCGCCATCTGTGTCATAGTTACATTGAATCCCTGTCCGAAGGAGTTGGTTGCCAGTTCAACCTCCCCCATATTATCCGCCGTATAAAGAAGCGCTTCTGTTGAGGCTTCTCCCGGAAGATCTATGCCGGTATATTCACCGAATCCGAAAATATGCTGATACCGGCTGAAATTATCTGCTCCGATTTTTTCAGCCATTTCCATAAGGGCAACATTGCAGGAATAGGCAAGAGCGTCCTGGGTTGTCTCTGTCCCGTGTCCTTCATGTCTGCTGCAGCGGATCGTATAGTCTGCCACTTTAAGGGAGCCCTCGCAGTTATACTTTTCATCACCGGTAAGGGTTCCGGTCTCCAGACCTGTGGCAACCGTAAAGGGTTTTATTGTAGAACCCGGTTCATAAGCATCGCTTACACAGAAATTCCGCCACAGACTGTTAAGAGCATCCAGTTTTTCATCTTCATCCATAGCTGCGATTTGTTTCTCAGTATAAATGGAAGAAAGATCCCACGGATCATTCAGATCATATCCGGGATAGGACGCCTCTGCAAGGATTTCACCGGTATTCGGATCCATGATAATAACCGCTGTATTTTTACTTCCCAGTTCTCCATCATCTGCCAGCTCATCATTAAACTCCTGGATGCACTCTTCCACAATGCCCTGTAAAGTAACATCAATTGTAGACACAACTGTATTTCCGTCCTTCGCAGCCTTTACCGTCCGCTCCATTGAAGATTCAGAGTCAAAATAGCCGTATTCTCTGCCATCCGTCCCATTAAGTACACTGTTATATGCGCTTTCAATACCGGTGGCTCCAGCATTTCCCGAATAAGTAAAGCCGATCACGTCACTGGCCAGACTTCCATAGGGATATGTTCTTTCAAAGTCCTCTTCCAGCCATATTCCCTGGACATCCGGATAATTTTCATCATCAGCGTCAATGGCATTGAATTTCTGTGCTGTCTCATAGTCAACTCCCCGGGCCAGAATTTCATACTGACTGTCCGGTCTTTCTTTAATCAGATCGTCGATCTTGCTTTCCTCAATGCCAAAGCATTCTTCCAGTACTTTTTTTGTTGGTTCAATGTATTCCGTTTTTTCAGTCATCACTTTCACATCAAGGATTACATTGTAAACTCTCTCACTGGTCGCAAGTCTCGTACCGTTCCTGTCAACAATATCCCCGCGCTTGTAAGCAATAACGCGGCTGTTATAGTTCTGCTGATCCAGAACAATCCTGGTATATCTGCTTCCTTTTGAAATATTAATCCAGGTAATTCTTCCGACAAGAACAACAAAAGCCAGTATAACTGCCATAAATAGCATTACCAGCTTCCGTTGCATTCTGATTGGAAATTTTTTTGTTAAAAATTCAAATCTGTTTTTTTTCTTTTTTCTTCTTCCAGCCATATTAAAAATCCTTATTCTGATACATCATTCGACTGCGCAAGAATACCGTCTTTCGGAATATCGCTGTACTGTTTCACATAACTGCCTGTCGGGCTGTCATATTCAATTACAGTGCCTTCTGATGCATATACCATTCCCAGGTCATTCATTGCTCTGTCCTTAATCTCTTTCAGATTCACGGAATCTGCAGCTGCATTATATGCCGTATCATTGGCTTCTGTCAAGTCCGCAAGTTCTGTCTGAAGTGCTGTAACACTTTCGGAACGATCTATCACGTCGGACTGGAGCTTCAGATACATCATGCAGAGCATAACCGCACAGACTGCCGCTGCTGCAAGAAATACAGCGTAAGCCGGACTGATGCTCATAGCACGATTACGGTTCTTTCTTACCTGCCGGCTCATTCTTTTTGGCTGTACCGGCTGTGATTCCGGCCTTCTCTGCGGAACTGCCCCGGCCTTGCGGACTGCATTGCCGTACACATAGAATCTTTCCCGTCCTGCACCTGCCATATTATACTGTCTGTTTCTGCTGGATCTGCCTGATACCATATCTGCAAAAGCTCCTTTCCTGTTTTATTTATATGGTTCCTTCGGGCTCTCCCCTTCCCTCCGGAACGCAGCGGCCCGGCCGCTGTTCTCACACATGCACAGCTCAGGGCTGCGCCCTTCGCTGTATGGCGTCCGCCATATGGTCACTGTGACATCAGCCGTCCTTTGCAGGTCCTCCTGCAGGCCGCCTGATGTCGCAGTGACCGCATGTGTGAATTATGTTTCAAATACTCCCTTTACGTTGTTTTGTTGGTCCGTTCGAAGATGCGTAGTTTTGCGCTTTTGGAACGGCTGTTGGATTCCAGTTCTTCCGGTGACGGAAGAATGGGTTTCCGTGTGATCACTTTCCCTTTTGATACTTTTCCGCATACGCAAACCGGAAAGTGGCTTGGACAGGTACACGGATTTTCATTTCTGCGGAATGCGCTTTTCACAATCCGGTCTTCCAGCGAATGAAAAGTTATTACACAGATTCTTCCTCCCGGACGAAGCAGATCGATCATCTCATCCAGCGAGTCCCTGAGCACCTCAAGTTCATGATTCAGTTCAATCCGTATAGCCTGAAATGTCCGCTTTGACGGATGGCCGGATGTTTTCTGAATCTTCATCGGTATTGCGTGCCGTATGATTTCATTCAGCTGTCCTGTCGTTTCAATCGGAGCTTTTTCCCGTTCCATTACTATATGCTTTGCAATGTTTTTTGCAAATCTGTCCTCCCCATAGTCACGGATTACACGGAAAAGTTCCGTCTCGCTGTATCCATTGACAATATCTCTCGCGGTCATCTTCTGTCTCTGGTCCATCCGCATATCAAGCGGTGCATCCATGCGGTAGGAGAATCCCCTGTCAGCTGTATCCAGCTGATAAGACGAAACTCCAAGATCCAGTGTAATACCGTCCACACTGTCAATGCCCAGCTTATGGAGCTCTGGCTTCATATCACGATAATTGCTCCGGATTATCGTAACCTTCTCCCCGAAGCCTTCCAGGCGTTTCCCTGCTGCCTTAATCGCATCAGCATCCTGGTCTATACCTATTAATCTCCCCGTATCGCCTAACCGTCTGCATACCTCAAAAGCATGTCCGCCGCCGCCAAGCGTGGCGTCTACGTATATGCCGTCAGGTCTGACGTTAAGCCCGTCCACTGTCTCATGCAGCAGAACTGTTGTATGTTTGAATGCCATAATTTCCTCCTTGTCAGATACGGATTCCAATCGATTCCATACGCTCTGCAATTGCATCCAGATCTTCCTCGCTTACCTGGCTTCTCTCTTCCCAGAGAGCCTTATCCCAGATCTCGACGCGGTCCTGAACTCCCACCAGGACTACGTCCTTTTCCAGATGCGCTGCCTTACGGAGAGAAGGCGGGACAAGAACTCTCCCCTGCTTGTCAAAACTGCCTTCTGATGCGCTTCCGAAGAAATAACGCTTGAATATTCTGGCATCCTTGTTCATTCGTGGTAAGGTTTCAAGTTCAGAGACGAATTTGTTCCATTCTTCCTGAGAGTAGACAAAAAGACAGCCTTCCAGTCCGTTACAGATCACGAAACTGTCGCCCAGATCATCTCTTAATTTTGCAGGGATGATCAATCTGCCTTTTTCATCAATGCTGTGATTGAACTCTCCTAATAACATCCGGAACCCTTTCTCTTAATGTGAGCCTCCACATCGCTCCCCACTTTATACCACTGTCCACCACTTGTTACCACTTGACTCCATTTTAAACCACCCTCTCCCCTTTTTCAACCCCCTTTTTCAGATTTTTTATCCGCGAAAAAGCGCGAAAAACTGCTGTTTTCGGGCATAAACAAAGATATGGGGCACAGGAAAATTCCTGTACCCCATATCTTGTGTCTGTAAATTATGAAATTCTTTTTTCTTTCCCCACCTGCCGCCACTGAGCCGGCACAGCGGGAATATTTTCCGTCTGTCTTCGTCTGTCTCTACTCTGTCTCAGTTCCTGACAGACTGTTCAGATAGTCCGAAACACCATCATAGTTCACTTCAGCAACAGGTCTCACCCGATTGGAATCATATATATCCCAGGCTGAATATCCCAGCCATCCAACCAGAGCAAGTGCTGCAAGTGAAAGGACCGCTTTGCGGACAATGCTCATCATCTTCTGTTTGCGCATAATCTGCTTTCTGTTGGCTTTATCCTTTTTATAACGGTCAACCTTTTCCTGGCTCATCTCCATCGCTCCCTTCGTTGCACTATTGACAGTTTACCACAACCCGGGTCAGAGTACAACAATAATTCCACCGTCATTTGCATACATAGTACTGATTCCCGCCGTATCAACAATAAAGCTGGACTTAACCTTTATACGGTCAGTCAGCATTTCCCGGACTTCCTCCGCTCTTTCCGGACAGTTGCAGTGTGAAATACCAAGGATCCTGCCCTCCGTATTCTCCGCATTCCGGACAATATAATCCGTCATTTTTACCAGCGCTCTTTTCATTCCTCTGGCCTGTCCAAGCTGGCAGATCGTTCCTTCCGGAGTCGAACCCATTACCGGTTTTATATTCAACGCACTTGCGACCAGAGATTTGATTCCGGTAAGCCGTCCGTTTTTCCGCAGCGTATCAAGATTCTCAAGGACAAAATACGTATTCTGTCCCCTGATATAAGATTCCACACATGTCTTTACCTGGTCAAAGCTCATTCCCTGCTCTTCGCACTCCTGAATTTTCAGCGCGATCAGAGTTTCTCCTACAGAAGCGGACCGGGAATTAAATACGTAAATCTGTTTTTCACCATATTCCTCTTCATAAAGTTTACGCCCCAGTTCCGCACTGTTGTAAGATCCGCTGAGTTCGGATGAGAGCGTTACCACATATATCCTGTCTGCGCCACACGCATACAGGGCCATGTACTCCTCCGGAGAAGGGCAGGAAGACTTGGGACACTGAGGACTTTCTGCCACCAGCTTCAGGAAACGCGCCTGGTCAAATGTCTCATCATCAGCAACATCTGTCCCGTTTACATGCATACTCAGAGAAGCAGTCATATAATGTCCGCTTTCTTTCATTTCACTGGTAAGCTCTCCGCAACTGTCAACAATTATTTTATAGCTCATAAAGAATCCTCCGAAACCGCAAAGTATATTTAACGCTTCCATTACACGTGGTTTTAAATACCATATAAAAATATACCATACTTTTCCGGAGAAGAAAAGCCCTTTTTCTGCCCCTTTCAGGCTTTTTAATGACTGTCCGGCTTCTCTTATTCTCCCTCAAGCTTTATTCTTCTGGAAATTCCCAGCGCAATCCCCATCTCGGCCATCAGAAACAGAATTGCCGTTCCCCCGTAACTGATAAAGGGCAAGGTAATACCTGTAGTCGGCAGAAGCCCCGTAACTACAGCCACGTTAAAGACAACCTGCAGGGCTATATGGGCAAAAATTCCCGTTGCGATCAGAGAACCGTACAGATCAGGAGCATTTTTGGCAATAAACATCAGCCGATACAGTAAGAGGCCAAACAGAACAAAAATAATAATCGCGCCGAATACCCCCAGTTCTTCGCAGATAACGACAAGAATCATATCATTCTGAGCCTCGGGTATAGCACCCAGTTTCTGCGTGCTGTTGCCCAGTCCCTTCCCGAAGAATCCGCCGCTTCCGATAGCATAAAGTCCCTGCAGGACCTGGAAACTCCCGGAATCTGCGGTTGCCTCCGGATTCAGCCAGGAAATAATTCTCTGTATTCTGAAATTGTCGCTGTTTGCCGCTGTAGCTGCCAGCACAGCAATAAGAACTGCCGCTGCCGCCACGGCCACGCCGATTATAATAAGAAACGGTCTCGTCTTCGGATGTATAACAAAAATAAGAATACAGGTAATTGCCATTACGATAATCGCCGTACTTAAGTTATCCGTCAGAAACAGAACGCCTCCCGCCGCTATCGCGCCAAAAGCGAGGATCCTGACTATCCCCGCCATTTTATAGGCTTTCTTTCCCAGACGGCATAATTCATAGGATATAAACAGGATAACTGCAATCTTGGTAATCTCTGCAGGCTGAAGGGTAAGATTTCCCGGAAGACCGATCCATCTTCTGGCACCATTCAGAGTCACACCCAGCGGGGTCCTTACCAGAGCCATCAGAATCATTGAAACCACATATATTTCCACCGCAAAAGCTCCATATATATGATAATCGATCCGGGAGACAATAAACATTACTACGAACCCTGCCGCACCAATCAGTGCCTGTTTGGAAAAATAGTACATATCGTCCTGAAGCTGCACGTCCACCTGCGCTTCATACGCGCTGGCACTGTAAAGCATTACAAGGCCAAAACACATCAGGAAAACTATAACCAGAAGCATATCAAAATCAAAATACTGCCCTTTTGCAAAACTTTTCCCCATTGCCCGGCGAAGCGATCCGCCTTTTGTCCGGTTATTTCCCCGGCCCGGCCGTCTGCCTCCTCCTGCCGGTTCCGGCTTTGGTGTATTCAGAACCTGCCGTCTTCTGTCAATAACTTTCTGATATTCCCGATAACCAGAGCGTATTCTTTCCGCCCCCGAAGAGCGGGTGTCCATCCCTCTGTCTTTCTGTTCCTCACGGATCGGCGCCATAGGCTGAGTATCACCCGGATTCTGCGACTTCTTTTTCCTACGGCCTGTTCTTTTTTCCTGACGTCTGATCGGCTGAACCGTTCTGCTTCTCATCTTCTTCCCCTCCGCTGATATATCCATATATAAATAGAAGGAACCAGTCTCCGGTAAAAACTTCCGGTCTGATCCCTCCTGCAAAAAAACATGTATCGGGGTGACAGGATTCGAACCTGCGACCTCACGGCCCCCAGCCGTGCGCTCTAACCAAACTGAGCCACACCCCGCCGACTTATACATTATATATAATTTTTGCCGAAATGTAAAGCGTAACATTTTATTATTTTTATCCATACAATAATTGTGAAGATAAACCCTCTCTAAGAAGAGAATCCTAAGAAAGGAGACCCGAAAATGGCAAATTGTCAGAATAATATGCGTTGTCCGCACAGAGCCCCCATGTATTCTGCTCCCTCCAGGCGAAATATGGAAGGCTGTCCGGACACACATAATGATTTTCTTGAAGGCAAACCTCTTGCCATGGCATATGTGCCCTGGCAGCAATGGCGCGAAATTTACGAACCATGTATGGGGTTTGCACACGGTACGATTTTCAGAGAACTGGATAAGCCTTTTCTCTGGAAAGGAGGTCGCTGCCGATGAACAGACCCGCAAACCGCAACGAACTTCTGACACACATTAATCACGTCAGCTTTGCTGTAGATGAAGTAAAACTTTATCTTGATACCCATCCCTGTGACAGAGAAGCACTGGCCTATTATCAGGAAATGAGCCGTCAGAGAAACGATGCACTGAAGGAATATGCTTCCGCATATGGTCCGCTTACTGTAGATACTGCTGACCGTTCCTGCACTGAACGCTGGAACTGGATAAACGAGCCATGGCCATGGCAGGAAGGAGGCTGCTGATTTATGTGGAATTATGAAAAGAGACTTCAATATCCGGTAAAAATCACACAGACAAATCCGAAAATCGCGCAGATTATCATTACTCAGTTCGGCGGACCGGACGGGGAACTTGCCGCTTCCATGCGGTATCTTTCTCAGAGATATACTATGCCGTACAAAGAAGTAACCGGCATACTGACGGATATCGGAACTGAAGAACTGGCACACATGGAAATGATCTGCGCCATCGTTTATCAGCTTACAAAAGATCTGACTCCGGAAGAAATCGAACGTTCCGGCTTCGGCCCTTACTATGTAGACCACACTCTCGCCCTGTGGCCCCAGGCTGCCAGCGGAACCCCCTGGACTGCAACGGTTTTCCAGTCGAAAGGCGATCCCCTTACAGATCTGCACGAAGATATGGCCGCAGAACAGAAAGCACGCACTACCTATGACAATATTCTCCGTCTTGTAAAAGACCCGGAAGTCTGCGAACCGATCCGTTTCCTGCGTGAACGCGAAATTGTACACTATCAGCGTTTCGGGGAAAGCCTGCGTATTGTGCAGGAAAAACTGGACAGTCGGAATTTTTATGCGTTCAACCCGGAGTTTGACAAATAATCTGCTCCGACAGACAGTAAAATGCAAAAAGGGACTGATTATCCAGTCCCTTTTCCGCAAGTAATCTATTCCATATATTTTATTGTTTTTCTCCAAGAGTAACATCCAGTGTCTGCTCTTTATACTCGCCCGTGGGCTGAGGCACCTGAATTGTCAATGTAACTGTCTCGCCTTTTGCATAATACTGAAGCTGTTCCTGCAATGCTTCCATACTGCTGACTGAGTTTCCATCAATTGCGGTGATAATGCATCCTTTGGACATTCCCGCTTTCTCAGCTCCACCGCCTGAAGTCACTTCCGATACATAAACACCCTGAGGCAGTTCCAGCTGTTCGGAAAATGCATCTGACACGCTGATTCCCCGGATACCAAGAGCGCCCTGGTCAGCTTCATCTACCTTTTCCCTTGTCTCCTGATTCATAAGCTGCTCAATCAGATCGCTTACATCACTGATCGGGATTGCATACCCCACGCCTTCTACACTGTCACTTACAAGCTTCGAAGAGTTAATGCCTACCACTTCACCGTTGGCATTGACAAGAGCTCCGCCGCTGTTGCCCGGATTAATTGCCGCATCTGTCTGGATCAGTTTCACACTGCTTTCTGTTGTCCGCCCTGTCTGACTGTCCGTTGTGCTGACAGAACGATTAAGGGCACTGATTACTCCCGTTGTAACGGACTGTCCATAGCCCAGCGCATTTCCGATTGCAATTGCAGGTTCGCCGACTTTTAATTGTGTAGAATCTCCAAGAGTAGCTACCGAAATAGCATCCATCGTATCGTCTGAGATATCTTCAAGAGAAACTGCAATGACAGCCACGTCGTAATCTGCATTGGCGCCTTTGATATTTGCCTCAACACTTGTCTCATCATCAAATGTAACCGTCAGAGTATCGCTTCCTTCTACAACATGATTATTCGTCACAATCAGAAGTTCTGAATCATTCTGTCCAATAATAATTCCAGTGCCTGCTCCTTCTGTCTCCTGCTGATACGTGCCGCCAAAGAAGCTCTGTACTTCTTCCACTGACATACTGGTAATTGATACAATCGACGGCATTACATTTTCCACAATGCCGGATACATCAGATGTAACTACGCTGCTGCTGGTGGAAAGTGGTGTTGAACTGTTCACCGCTTTTGACGAACCTGATGAAACCGATGAAATTGTATTCAGGCCAAGGAGTCTGCTGCCGACTATATTGGAAGTCAGAAATACGGCGCTTGCCACAACACCGAACAAAATAGCAAGTCCGCCGACTGCTACTGCCTTCGGAACCCCTTTCCCCGCCTTTTTCTTGTTTTCAGGTTTCTGAGGTTCCGGCTGAGGGCCCGCATCATATCCCCCATATTGATAATTTCCATTCATTCCTTCTGAATTATAATAATTGTATTGGTTTTCCATAAGATTACCTGCTTTCCTTCCGTTTTTATGGCTATATCATACCTCCGGAATGTGATAAAACTGTGTTTAATCATTTAACAATCATTGAAAACAAATGAACAGATTCAGGAAAGTTCTTTACACACACAAAGAGCGCAGCCATATAACTCTGGTCTGCGCTCCTCTGGTAAATGTTAAATCAGAGATCGATAAAATCTATCTCATAATCTTCTTCGTCTTCTGTTCTGCTGCTGTCTTTTTTCCGGCTCTTTATATTTTTCGTCTTCCCGCGGGCCACTGATTCTTCTTCATAATCGTCATATTCTCCGTCATCATCATAGCCCTCATCGTCATAGCCGTCTTCGTCGTCCTCGTCGTCATTGTCATACTCTTCGTCGTCCTCATATTCGTCATCAGAGTATCCGCCGTCGTCGTACTCATCGTCATATTCATCATCAAAGTCATCGTCATACTCGTCAAATTCGTCTTCTTCCTCTTTAAGAGACGACTTCTTTTTAGACTTTTTCTCAATCTCCGGCTCATCATCTTCATAAGGAATATCGTATTCCTCATACAGATCATCCAGTTCCTGATTGCGATGTACCAGTTTCACGGCGAATATAATCATAAGAATCAGAAGGAGAAGGATAATCGCAGCAGCTGCTACAACGAGAACCAGAGCATGCTCTCCGATAAACCTGCTCAGGCCGCCGGACAGAGCGCTTCCTGCCGGTTTCTCTTCCGTACTCTGCGGAAGTGTATAGCTCTGGTATGTGCCGTCTTCCGTATCATACTGATAGAGGCCCTTCTCTCCGGATCTTGTGTTCAATGCATAAATCAGATAGTAACGGTCCGTTTCAGGATTTGACCAGGCAGAATACTGCTGATCCAGACCGGTCAGATTAAGGTTGACTTCCTGATATCCTTCCGGCATCTTCAGTCCCTCCGGCTCCGCCAGCGGAATAATTGATGTAGTATCCGAAATACTCAGCTCTACATAAGGAGCAAACGTTGCATCCTCCTCGTTATAAAGGAAAAAAGCTCCTGCCCCGGATGAATCCACAAGATATCCCAGGTACACTCCCGCATCATTTGCGACAAATTTACGTTCCTCGCCGTTAAAGGTCTGGGTTGCTTCATAATATCCTGCCGGAATATCCGCTGACGTAAACGCCTCTGAGAAGTTATAGTCTACTCCGTTCACATTCACTACGATATCTGTAGTCTCTCCTGCGGTATCAGAAGTTGTATCAGAGGACGGAGCCACAGATGTAGTCCCATCATCTGCCGCAGCAATCGTAATCGTTGATGACCCTTCTGTCAGATTCAGTTCTTCACCTGCAGTAATAGACCCGGAATAATCGCTGACAGTGATCTTCGTTTCACCGGCAGTCAGAGCTCTGAACTGAGCCGTTGCCCTGAGTTCGCTGCTGTTTCCTGTTCCGGAATAAGTAAGAGTTCCTGAGCCGTCTGCTTCAAATCCGTCTCCGCTGACAAATTCCAGATCTCCTGTCTCATAGCGCATGGTTACGCTGACATCTGCTATCGTGTTGCCCTGGCTCTGAATCACAAGATCAACACTCACGTTTTCTCCTACTTTTGTCTCAGGATCCGAGAACATCAGCCTGCCGTCCGCTGCGAAAACAACAAAACTGAACATGGGAACCATAAGACATACGGCAAGCAATGCTGCAGCTGCTTTTTTTAATGCTTTCATGTAAATACCCCTTCTTTTGTGATAGATTACTTTCATAACTGACACACTCCTGCCAGACTTACTCGCTTTTTATCATACACTTTTTACTGGAAAAAGTCCAGAATAATGTACCGGAAGATGGAAAGGAATTTTTCTATTCTCCTTCCGCCTTTGAATTATCCGTTCCGCTGTCTGCACCGGTATCAGGAGAAACTGCCCCGGAATCTGCTCCATCCCCAGCTCCGCTGCCGGCTGCCCCGTCATCCGAACTGCCGCCTCCGCCGGAGGAGCCCGAACTGCTGCCCGGCTCTGAACCGCCGGAGGAACCGGAGCCGCTGCCCGCCCCTGTACCGCCTCCTGAAGGCGGCGTAATCGCCTCTTCGGAAGACGAACCGGCCGGTGGATTTACTCCGCCGCTATTTCCATCCGGGAGTCCTGTATCATTATTGTTTCCGGTATCACCACTGCCACTGTTCCAGTTTCCGCTGCCTCCGCTATTGCTATCATAGGAATTCCAGTTGTTGTAATTACCGCTGTCACTGTATCCGCTGCTGTCTGTATAGGAAGCTCCGCCTGCTGAGCTGACTCTTGATGTAATATTCGCACTGAGAGTCTGAACCGTTGAAGACGGAGTATAATTGTCAGTTTCGAACAAAAAAGCATGAAGTTTTGTCACATTTGAAACAAGATCCTGGGGAATTACAATACTGCCAAGTCCGGAAATCGTGTCCGTCGTCTTATCAAAAGGAAATCCTTCATTTTCAGTCAGTTTATACTCACTGTATGCTGTTGCATAATTCAGTATTTCCGGAAGTGTAAGACTTGTAGAAACCTGAGGAAATACTTTATCAATAATATTGTTAATGGTCAGAAGGTCTGTTGTTCTGGCTTTCTCCACCATTTTTTCTATTACAAGGCGCTGCCGCTCTGTTCGCGTAAAATCTCCTCCTGCTGTGGATCGGATTCTGGCATAGGTCGTGGCCTGGGTTCCGTCCAGAAGCTGAAGACCGCTCTTTTCCACCGGATGAGCTTCCTTCCCCGCAGATCTTGCGGTTTCATTCAGAAATTTATTCAGATAGCGCAGTTCCTCGTCCTTTACATCAATCTCTACGCCGCCCAGAAGGTCGATTGCATCCGCAATTGCGCCAAAATCTACTGTTACATAGTCCTGAATATCCAGATCAAGATTCATGTTCAGCATATTAATTGCCTGAACCGGGCCGCCATAGCTGTATGCGGCATTGCACTTCTGATAACTTCCGTCAGAAAGATCAAGAAGAGTATCCCGATATACCGAAACCATTCTGACTTCTTTTGTCTCATTGTTCAGACTGGCGATTATAATACAGTCCGTCCGGTTTCCCTTTCCCAGATTGCCATCCCGGGAATCCACACCAAACAAAGCGATATTCGTATACCCTTCGCCCAGATCAAGTTCTGTATTCTGCTTTACTTCCTGGTTGATAATCAGATCATCCGCCTTTATTTTCTGTGTATCAATTTTACTCCACTTTGCCGCAACATAAATACCGGCAGAAAGAGACAGACATACAAGTACACCTGCAAAACAAATAAGCACTTTCTGCCAGGTTTTTAAACGGGTAAACCAGTTTCCTTTTTTCTTTTTCCTCCGTTGGCGTCTGTTTCTCTGATTTTCAGCCATTTTGTACCTCACTCTTTCTCCGGTTGTTCAGCGGGAACAAAAACGTATCCTGATTTCTTTTTCTTTCCAAAAGCTTCCGTACTGTCTGATTTCAGAAGTACAACCGCAGTCTGCAGAATCAGCTGAATATCTCTCAGAATACTGAACTGTTCGATATACATCATATCCATAATCAGCTTGTCTCTTGGAGTCGTATTATATTTGCCCAGAATCTGCGCATATCCGGTCAGACCTGCCTTCACACGCAAACGATACCGGAAATCCGGAAGTTCTTCTGTATAGGTCTTAACATTTTTCAGCATTTCCGGTCTGGGGCCTACAAATGTCATATCGCCTTTTAAAACATTCAGGAGCTGCGGAAGTTCATCTATTCTTGTTCTTCTCAGTATTTTTCCCGGTTTTGTAATACGATCATCATCTTTCTTTGCAGAATAATTTTCCACATTTTCCTTCATGGTTCTGAGCTTATAAACATAAAACCGTCTGCCATGAATTGTGGCCCTTTCCTGTTTGAACAGGACCGATCCTCCATCATACAGCTTTACCGCCAACGCACCTGTAATCCAAAAGGGTGAACTCAGAATTCCCAGGATTAAGGACAGGACAATGTCAAGCCCTCTTTTCACAATACGCTGCTCCATCGTAAGTGTTTTTATATTTTTATTAAACAGATAAACATCGTCCAGGACATAATGTGTAGCATTTGCTTCCATAATGTCTTCCAGATACGGATTAAAATATACATTAACTTTATATTTGTAGCACAGCCTCATAATCCTGATTCTATTCTCTGCCGGCACATCATACATGAAAACAGTATCCGCCTTCTCAATCCGATCCTCAATGTCTGTGCCGCGATAATCCAGAACAGACGTTATGCGATACTGCTTTTTAAACCGTCCGATCGCGAAAGCAATGACGTCAAGACTTTCCTGCGAAGAAGTTATAACGCAGCACTTTTCCGGTTCATGAATTAGAAAGAACAGTGCATTTCCCACATAAGTAAAAATAATAATAATACAAATCTGGAGCACCATTGTAAATACAAGCAGCTCTATTCCCCGCAGTTTAAACTGATGGATATTTGAGTTAGCCCTCATAATCATAACCTGAAAATAAGTGATCACATCCGTACAGACCACCGCAAGCGACAAAGAATATATAATCGGCTTGCTCTTTCTGCGTCCCACATCATAGGATCCATATACGTTCATGAGCAGCAGACCAACAATCACGAAAGTAAAAATCGTAATACCCATTGTTCTGGAAAGTCTGCGCAGGCCAATGTTTTCTTCTTTCTGCACTATAATAAATGTAATCAGTAAAAGTGAATACAGCAAAAGCTTGATTACAAGCCAGAGCGTCGATTCAAATTTATACAACTGCTTTTTCATTTATCTACCACCGTAATAAAATATAACATTTTTTTAATATGCCTGTAACATTATATACGAATCGACATATTATTGCAAGAAGAAGTGGGACTATGACGTAATATTGCTGTATTCTTTACCTAAATTTCACAAACTTTTCGTAAAAACAGGTAAAAATCAATACTGTACTGCCCCCTTTTTCACTACATACTTATGATTTTTCCAGAAAGCAGTACCATTAAAGTCAAAATCCACTTTACCATTACGGATATACCACCAGCCATTTGTGTTTTGGGCAATACCGTTAAATTTAAAATTCACTTTACCATTCTCTATTCTCCACCAGCCGTTCTTATTTTTAGCCACTCCCGTATAGCTGAAGTCTACTTTGCCGTCACGGATATACCACCAGCCTTTTGAATTTTTCTCCACACTGTTACAATTAAAATCCACCTTGCTGTCCAGCACACGCCACCAGCCGTTTACACCATTCACCGTTCCTTTAATTATATCGGTTTTTTCAAAAGTCACTTTGCCTTTTTCTATATACCACCAGCCATTACTGTTCTTTGCAAAGCCGTTATAAGTAAAATCTACTTTACCGTCTTCTACATACCACCAGCCATTCTCATTTCGTACAACTCCGGTATAATCTTTCTGCACATACCCGTTTTTCAGATACCACCAGATGCCCTTATACCGGAACAGCCCTGTATAGTCTTCCCCAGCTACTTCTGTCATATCTGATGTATTGGTTACTTTAACCTTCAATTTTGCCAAAGTTTCCCCCTGAATATTGCAGGCGTAAATTGTAGCAGTTCCTTTTTTTTCTGCACTCACAGTCCCGTTCTTTTCATCAAACGTTACTGCTTCTCCCTCTACATAATACTGAACTTTTTTAGAATAATATGACGGGCTCGCTACCGGTACTGCAGTTTCATTTTCTCCCTTGTCTACCACTAATGTAGTAATTTGTTTTCCCTCTCTGTTCTTCCAGACTATTTCAAGATCATCTGCACTGTCCGTTGCGTATATTGCGGCATACATACCGTCAGCAGCAGTAATTCCATTTTCATTGTGCCCGATTTGGGAATAATGTATGTCATTATGTACTTGTGATACAGAACCCGGAAGACTGGAAGATCCATTATGCATAGGATAAGACAGATACCCTTCCGGATAGGCGGCAGAAAAATATTTTCTGGTCTGAGTATCTGTAACCCATTGTTCATTCACATTACTTACAATATATACTTTTTCCGGCCCTTCGCTGCTTCCTGCTGCATATTGTGCAATCCGAGGCCCTGACATACTAATGTCATCTGCATTATTACGTGTGCCTTCATCGGAACGCACCATAATAATGCCAAACCCGTCCGGCTGTAGGTTCTGTTGCATAGCCTCATACATTGTGGCAAAAGAATCATAATACCATTCCGCAGTTTTACTTTTATCAGCCTCTCCCTGCAGCCAGAAAAGCAAAGTATTTCCCGCAGTATAATGTCCTGCTTCTATTTCTGACAGATATGTCTTCTGAACCTGACGGGCAACTGCCATTGTACGTTCGTAATGCTTTCCTCCAGGCACCCATTTGTTAATAGAAGTTCCACTCCAGGCCGTATTTATAATCCAGACTTTATCTCCTGTCAGCTCATTCCATTTATACGCCAGGCCACTGTCCGGTCCGGTCTTTCCCAGTCCGTCTGTTGTCAGGGCATCCAGGGGATAGTTAAGTGTTTTTCCGGAAATACTTTTATCTCCAGTCAAAGAGCCTGCCACAAAATCTTCAGAATTATTTTTGGTGCAATAGTTTGGAAATGAAATTCCAGTGACAGAAGTAGAACTGGAATTTGTCGGTGCGTAGGTAGAATATACCGTTCCTTCTTTACAGGCAACGGATTCGTCAAGGCGATATCCCGTATTTTTTGAACAAAGACCCTCTGCATTACTTTGTCCTGCCACATACATAAGCGTCAGTTTTGCAGGCTCAACCGTTACATTTACACGAAGTGCTTCTATTGTTTCTCCGGTAGTATCCCCATCTACATGCCCACTTAAAATCAGCTCTGCTTGGTTCAACTGATTCTCCGGCACAAGAATAATTTCTGCCTTACCCACGCCAGAAGCAATGATCTTCATTTTATCTTTCCTGTCCTGCACTATAACATTCTGGTCCGCTTTACCAGTATCTCTTCCGCCGGATACCTGGTCAGAGAAAACCTCTTTTGTTTCAATGGCTGCCACAGCCCACTCTTTTTTTAAATTACGCAATGAAAATCTGTCATCATATTGCAGAGAAAGCTCAGCCTCTTCAATATCCCACCTAACACCTGGCGTTTCCTGTTCCTTCATCTGTTCTGCATTATTAGATAACTGAATTTCTGCATACTGCTTTCCGCTGTCAGCAGCAGCCTCCGCCACTATTTTTGATGAATAAAACAGAAAAACTAAAAATATAATCAGGCAGATTCCGGCAGCCATTCCAAATATACTGAATATATTTCCTTTTACTTTCGTTGTATTTTTTTCTGAATCCATCCTGTCCCCCTGCTTAATATAATTGAAAGAACAATTGATATAATTACTAATATAGCTTCATACGCCAAACGATATGTCGGATATCCCAGCTGATTCAGAATTTTTCTGACCATTACATGAAGCAAATAAAGTTCCAGAGTGTATTTCCCAAACCATCCTAAAATAGCTACTGTCAAACTATACAGACCTGCCATACACTTATTTTTACACCTGCACAGATATGCCAATAACATAATAAAAATCAGCGATAGACTATAATTTAAGAACGCAAGTGAATAGACACCGATTATTTTCTTTGTAACCATCTGTAAAGGATAGGCTATCAATACGGCCAAAACAGCCATAATCCAAATATTCTTTCTTGGAACAATACGTTTTTCGTACACAGCTCTGCCAACAAATACTCCTATTAAAAATGCCGGTATTCTCGTAACAGCAATACTCACATTACTGTAAAGATTATTATGGTACAGCTGCAGCATCATAAGAATCAATGTACTGGCCCCACACAGAAGAAGAATGCGCATCTGAGCTGTAATCCTATCAGCAGCTGACTCGACAATCTTGAAAATATATGGGAAAACCCAATAACAGAGTCCAATCATCATGATATACCAGAACCATCTTGTCTGATCAAAGAAAAATGATATAAAGAAAAGATCTTTTATAAATGCTATCCAGCCGCGTTCCAGAACAAATATATCCAGATAAAGCCATGCCGGTATAGCAACGATAAAATATGGAATTAGGATACGAGTATATCGCTTAATATAAAATATTCTGGCATTTGGATTTCTTTTCCAAGAGAAATATAGACCCAATCCCGATAAAAGTAAAAAAATATCGACTCCTGAACTGCGGATATATTTCCAGAACAAATGTATTATAGCAGAATCTTTGACATAATAACTGTCCGCAGTATAATGAAATATAATAATCAAAATAATTTGCAGTCCCATTAAAACATTTCGATATTTAGATAAATTCTCATAAGAAAACTGTTTTTTCTCCGCCACAACTCATTCCTCCATACATCTTAGTCAGCACCCATATAAACGTAACTGTATTTTCCAAAAATAAACAGAGCAAAAGCTTGCCAAAAGACTGGAAGCTCTGCTCTTAACCTTACTGTTCATCCCACGTCAATGATGTATATTCTGCTTTTCCTTCTCTCATCATTAGTTCATTTACCGCAGCTTTGGGATCTTTTCCTTCAAACAGAACCGCTCTGACTTCATTTACTATCGGCATTGAAATGCCATATTTTCCCCCAAGTTTTACAGCTGCTTTTGTTGAGTATACTCCTTCTACGACCATCTTTACTTCAGCCATCGCTTCCTGCATACTTTTACCCTGTCCGATCAAAAATCCTGCCCGCCAGTTTCGGCTGTGAACGCTTGCGCAAGTAACAATCAGATCCCCCGTTCCAGTCAAACCTGAAAAACTTTCCTGCGCTCCGCCCATAGCTATGCCAAGTTTTGATATTTCCGCAATACCTCTTGTAATAAGAGCAGCCTTTGTATTGTCACCATATCCCAGTCCATCTGCTATCCCTGCAGCAAGAGCAATCACATTTTTAAGTGCACCTCCAAGTTCAATTCCAAGAACATCCGGGCTGGTATATACACGAAAAGCATCATTCATAAACATTTTCTGAAGGTATAGTGCTGTTTGCTTTTTCTTTGCTCCGATCACAACAACTGTCGGAAGACCCCGGCCCACCTCCTCAGCATGACTTGGCCCTGAAAGGACAGCAATATCTGCCTGCGGAATTTCCTCATGAATCTGTTGCGACAATGTCATAAGTGTATTTTCTTCAATTCCTTTGGCAACATCTACAATAATCTGATTTTCCGCGACAAAAGAAGATATTTTCCTTGCAGTCTCTCGCATAAACACGGATGGAACCGCCATTACAAGGAAATCTTTATTCTCTATAGCTTGTTCAATATCCGTTGTATATGTAACATTATCCGGTATATGTACCCCTGGCAGTTTGCTTTTGTGTTCATGTTCCGTTGAAAGCATTTCAATTTCTTTTTCATCGACAGACCAAACCGTTATATCATGTCCGTTTTTACTCAGCAGTACTGTTAGGGCAGTTCCCCAACTACCTGCTCCAATAATTCCTGCTTTTGCCATTTTCTTCCCTCCGATTTTTCTCTACTCAAAGGCTTACTTCACAATTAAAGACCTACAATTTTTTTAACCTTTGCCCAGAGAGAACTTTTTTCCTCAACGATAATGCGTTCTTTAAATTTTTCATCTAACAATTTTTTCTTTTCTTTTTTCGGCATTTCATTTAATTCTTCTACATATTCGGAATAATGATCACAGACAGTATCTATATCCCCCATCTCTTTCAAACGTCCACCATCAATCCATATGCCTGTCCTGCAGAACCCTCTGACCTGCGGCAAAGAATGAGATATAAACAGAATCGTTTTTTCCTTTTCATCGCGAAGCTGTTTCATTCTTTTCAAACACTTTTTGGCAAAGCCTTTATCTCCGACAGAAAGTGCCTCATCTACAATTAATATGTCCGGATCCAAAGCAAGAGAAATAGAAAATCCAAGTCTCGATTTCATACCGCTGGAATATGTTTTAACAGGCTGATAAAGGAAATCCCCCAATTCAGCAAATTCAATAACTCCGTCTGTTATCCCCTGAATCTTCTTTTTGTTAAATCCCAGCAGGGCTCCCTTTACATTAATATTTTCAAGGCCTGTAAGCTGATTATTCAGTCCTGTATTGATAGAGATCAAGGCCTGTTCACCATTTATTGTTATCTTTCCTTCATCTATTTCGGATATTCCCGCCAGTACCTGTGCCAGGGTGGATTTTCCCGAACCGTTTGTACCAAGAATTCCTACAACATCACCTTTTTTAATTTTCAGTGAAATATCCCTTAATGCATAAAAATGTTCTGCTCCTGTTGAATTGGGATCTTTCTTTTTCAACTTATATATCTTGGAAATATGATCCATTTCAACAGCATACTCAATATTATTCATATTCCTTATCCTTTATATTAAATCAATAAACTTGCGTCTGAATTTGTACATAAGCATACATCCTGCTGCAAACAGCAGAAGAGTGATCCCCCAAAAATATATTGTTAATGCAGGATGCTGCCAGAAACTTTTTTCATAAAACACGGATTCTCTATACCCGTTGATTACATAATACAGCGGATTCAGTTTCATAATAAAATTAAGAATATTATGATGTGGTACACTATCACTAAAATGGCATTCCCAGATAACAGGTGAAAAATACATCAACATTCTCATCAGAGAAGTTACCAGTTTTTTCACATCTCTCCAAAGCATATTAAGTACAGACAGAATCATTGCAACCGCTTCTGAAAATGCAAATGCACATATTACAAAATAAATCAGATTAAACCAATATAAATCAGGTCGGAACCCATGAAGAAGAAGCGTTACAAAAGCTATCACCAGCATACAACAGTGATTAAAAAACTCTTTTGCACAAACAGTTGCAGGAAGTATACTTACCGGAAACTTCATTTTTGTTATAACATTTGTTTTAGAAAAAATGGAGTTGCACCCCCGCTCAATACATGGTTTTACAAACCACCAGGCACTGTATCCAGCCACAAGCCATGCCAAATATGGAATATCTCCAACCGGTTTTCTGCCCCAAGCAATTCCGAAGACCAGCCAATATGTCAATACCTGAATTGCCGGAGATGCAAAATTCCAAAATATTCCAAATTTTGAATCCCTCATATCTGCAAGCAGTTCGTATTTTGCAATGCAGTAGATTCGGTATAAATTCTGTATATTTTCTTTCCAAACGTATCTTATACTGGTAAACACGTTGTTTCCTCCCGGTATGTTCTTAACAATTCTACAAATTTACGGCTATAAGTATACTTTACAACAATATGTTTGTCAAAGTTTTTCTTTACCTTTTCTTTACATACAGCCTTCTGATATATATTCCATCATATGCAGACGAGGAGCTCTGACACAATATCATGTCAAAGCTCCTTTTCTTCGTCCTAATAAACATAGACTTTTGTTCCGCGCGGAATATTATCATAAATCCATTTTGCATTTGAAAGTGCCAATCTCACACAGCCATGAGAAGCATTAATTCCAAGTCTTCCGTCCTGAACGCTTGTTTTGCTTCCCGGATTATATAAAATCGAGTGGAACAGATAATTTCCATAAAACTGTGTGTAGTACCAGCATGTATATCCACTTCCGAAAGAAGGTCCCTTCGACTGAACTGTGAAACTTCCTTTTACAGTAGGCGATGAACTGGCACCGGACGTACAGGACCAGTATTTTTTCTCTGTCCAGTTTCCTTTAGAGCCATAATAAACCGCTACCTTATTGTTTTTGGTATCCACAAGAATCAGCCATTTCGTATTACTGCTCATACTCTGCGCTTTCTTGAACATTGTATAATTTGTGTAGAGCTGAGCCTTTCCGTTTTTAATCTTATAAGACTTTCCCTTCCATGTAACAGTACCATTGTAGTTAAAGTCAACTTTGCCTTTTCGGATATACCAGGATCCGTTGGAATTTGTCCCTATGCCTGTAAAACCAAAATTAACTTTGCCTTTTTCAATTCGCCACCAGCCTTTTTCGTTCTTGGCTACTCCGGTATAACTAAAGTCTACTTTCCCTTTCCGGATATACCACCAGCCGTTATGGTTTTTCTCTACACTGTTGCACTTAAAATCAACTTTGCCGTCTACAATACGCCACCAGCCTTTTTTGTTCTCGGCTACTCCGGTATAGCTAAAGTCTACTTTTCCATCGCGGATATACCACCAGCCATTATGATTTTTTTCTACACTGTTACAGTCAAAATCGACTTTGCCGTCTACAATGCGCCACCAGCCGTTCTTATTCTTGGCTACTCCGGTATAGTCAAAATCCACTTCTCCTTTTCGGATATACCACCACGCATATTCTCCGTTTACGGTTACCTTTTCAATACCGTTAACGGAAAAATCAACTTTGCCGTCCTGGATATACCACCAGCCGTTTTTATTCTGGGCCATACCATTATAATCGAAGTCTACTTTTCCTTCCGAATCAATATACCACCAGCCCTTGCTGTTTTTTGCCACAGTAGAGCCCTGAACTTTTCCATTTACAAGATTATACCAGACTCCTGAAATTTTCTTTACATCAGTAATATCCTGCACAAGACCGTCCTTAAAATAATATGTATCCTCCGTCTTTTCTGTCGGATCCTGACACAATCCATTTAACAGATTTTCAACAGTTACGTTCAGAGTCGCCTCTACTTCAGACCCGTCCAGTGGTGAAACTGTAATAACAGCTGTCCCTGTACCATGTGCTACTATAACTCCTGTTTCCGGGTCTACCGAAACAATTTCCGGATGATCCGATTCCCAGTACAGTCTCGGATCTGTCGCATCACTGTTTACAGTGGCTTCCACTGTATACTCCATATTCAGCGCCGGAATGTCCAGGCTATCTTGAGAAAGTCTGATTTCATTTACAGGAATCACAGGGACTTCCTCTGAATCATCAGTCTCTGTTTCTGTATATGTAATTTCATTCTTCTGCTGTTCCGTATTCTCTGCATCCGCCTCTTCCGCTGAAGCAACAACACCTGACAGGCAGATACATAATAAGGAAATTGCCAATGCTGCGTTTAATTTTTTTACTTTCATTTTGGATGTTATTCCCCTTTCATAAATTTTCCCGCCCTTATACTGTTTATAAAATTCAATATCACAAATCTGTACAGCACAAATAGGATATAACATATTATAGCGGCACTCGCAGCTAATATCAATAAGATGATAGCAGAATTCAGTTCCTTTATTCCAACAAAACGCATATCCTTAATCAGATAAAACTCCATCGGAAATACAAATATATGTACTAGATAAATAAGGAGCGTGTGACGTCCTATAAAGCAGAAAATCGTTTTACGATGCGGAATTAAATTTAAAATAATATACGCAAGCACAACGGCAATTACGTATGCTGCCATCTTATTGAAAAAAGCGAACAAAACATGTTCCGGATATAATGCTTCATAGGACTTATGGCCGGAAAATATACTCCGATTAAACCACTCTGTGCTTCCCAAACTCCATAATGCAAAAAAGATAATAACTGCAGATGCAGCGCAAATTATTTTTTTTGCCCCGGATGACTTAAACTCTTTTCCTGTATCAGCCCACAAAGCTCCAATAAGAAAGTATGGTAGGAAATAAAAAGTTCTTCCTACAGCATAGGTGTGTCCGACAGATACGTCAAAGCCCACAAGAAGACTCAGAGATATGCTGGCCGCTATCCATTTTATCAGCTGCGAACTTTTTTGCGGTAAAAATTTTGTGATCAGATATGCGTATACCAAAAACAACAAGTACCAACAGCAATATGCAGGATTTGCGAGCACAGATAGCTCGAATTTCTCCCTAAGGATCAAACAATTACCGAACATAAATAGTATCTGCATAAGCAGATAGTATTTTAGCATTTTCAAACTTTTCTGCACTGGTGATTTTGAGGATTTTCTTGCAAAATATCCATTCACAAAAATAAATATTGGCATATGAAAACTATAAATAATAATCCATATGTGTTTAAGCAAATCAGAGTCATTAATATATCGTTCACACAAATGCCCGCATACTACAAGAAGAATCAGAATTCCTTTTAAATTATCCCAATAAGAACTTCTTGTATTTACTAATTTATCCATGGCTAGCATACTCCCTTTTAGCTGCAGAACATATAAAAATTACTGTTTATACAAATCATCCTGCGGCAAATTCAATTCTTTCTTTATCTTTGTTGTCGATATTCCTTCTGTTCTGTCCAGATAAACAACCTCGCATAAATCTCTCAGATTTTCAAATTTTTCATGTCCGATCCAATCGCTTCCCATAACAACAATATCAACATGATAATTTTTCACATCATCCCGTTTCTGATCCCAGCTGTTCTCCGGAATTACAAGATCAACATATCTAACAGCTTCCAACATTTCTTTTCTTGTCTGATAATCATGGTATGCCTTTTTCCCTTTTACTGCATTAAACTCATCTGTTGATATAGCAACAATCAGATAATCACCCAATGCCTTGGCCCTTTTTAAAAGACGAATATGCCCATAATGCAGCAAATCAAATGTACCATATGTTAATACTCTTTTCATAGCTTCTATTTCATCCTTTCCCAGCCAACTATGTCTGCTATTCTTCAGCAAATTGTAATATTCTTTCTGTGGAATGTCCATCACAGCTGCACATAAATTTCTGTTTGAAATCTACAACTTCCTGTTTATCAAATTTTTCTTCAATATTCCGGATATAATCTATCATTTCATCATTTGTTTTGCAAATCGGTCCTGGCGTTATCTCATCAAAATCGTAGTACAGCCCACGATTATCAATATAATCTTCCAGATCGAAGGCAAAAAATATAATAGGACGTTCAAACAAAGCATACTCAAATACAAGCGAGGAATAATCTGATATGCATATGTCGGCCACCGTCATTAATTCGTTTATATTCATGCCCTTTCCGCGTGTCATATCAAAGGCAAATTTATCTTTATATTCTTCCGGAATTGGCGGAAGATTTTTTACTGTCTGATGCTGCTTAATAATTAAAATATAATCGTCTGACAAAGCATCCGCAAATTTTTTTATATCCAATGCATCCGGAGCAACCCGCTGCTGTCCAACACCGCGATAAGTAGGCGCATATAAAATTACTTTTTTCTCTTTTGCTGACGGAATTCTATTGTAGAGTTTTTCATAACAGTTTCTAATATATTCCGGATCAAAAAATTCATCTGTACGGCTCACTCCGATAGGAGAAATAATTCCACTTTCTTTGTCTATCCCCATAAATTCTTCGAATACCCAGCTCAATTCAGGGCTAGCTATTGTAACCATATCATACTTGTTATATTCCGGAAATTCTTTATATGTCTTAGACGACTTAAAATCCTTCTGATCAGCTGTACTTAAGCCAATTTTTTTCAGGACTCCACACCCATGCCACAACTGTATAATTTTCGTCTCTTTTCTAATATTGAGGTATCCCATAAGATCATTTGACTCATGAACAAAACATGCCTTAGCTGTAGCAAGGGCTTTTACCCATCTTACTGCATTTTCATAATATAAAGTAACCGGAACATCATCCCGTTCCAGTTCATACAACACTGGTATATATTTTTTCTGTTCTTCTATCTTATGATAAATATACTGGCAACTTCCGTTAAGCCCCTTTCTGGGTTGCATAAAAATCATCTCATTTTTTATCGGCAACACAGAATATGCATCGTAAACTTTGGGAAGCACATCCTTTATATACTTTCTTTTAATATAAGTCTTATATCCTGTAAGCGTTTCCAGATCCCGCGCTTTTTCAAGTATTTTCTTACGAACAGTTTTATCTTCTTCTTCCTCTGCCATCCCAATAAGTCTTTTAATATCCTGCTCTCTTTCAAAAAATGTCTGGTTCTTTTTTATAGAATTCAGCTCTTTCTCGAGAGAAGAAATATGCTTTTTCGCAGAATCCAACTGTTTATCTATTCCGGCTTTTATATGCCTCTCGATAAATATATTTCCAGTCTCAACTATTCCTTTTTTCCTTACATTACGCAGTACACCTTTCACTCCCATAATACTATCCTCTCTCTATTCTTTCCCAGGATATATTTCGGAAAATCCTGTATTATTATAATCTGCCTTCTGCTTTCTCTATTTCCAGGTACTCTATCGTCCTTTTGAATCCCTGTTCGATGGTATTCTTTGGTTTCCATCCGAGTTTTCTGAGTTTTGAACTGTCCAGTATTCCAAGGGTAAAGGGTGCGCAGCCCTTGGTTCCGTTTTCAGGTATCTCAAATTTGACAGACAGATTCCGTTCCGGAGTTATTTTTATTAGAAGTTCTGCCAGCCCCCGGATCGAGATTTTGGCATTTTCATCTCCAATATTATAAACCATCTCTGTTCCATTTAACAAGATCATAAACATCCCTGCGACTGCATCAGCAATATATGTATAAGTCCGAACCGGAAGGCCCTCGCTTTTCATCACAATATCTTCATGAAACAGCACATTTTTCAGGAAATCCGCCTGAACTCTTCCGTCATAAATTGACATTCCCGGTCCATATGTGTGTGCCAGTCTTGCCGACTTTGTATTCAATCCGTATTCTTCCTTGAATGACGCGCACATTGTTTCTGCAGCTTTTTTTCCTTCCGGATAGCAGGATCTTGGATTCAGCGGATCTACAAAACCGTATGTCTCCTCTGTAAAAAATTCCTGTCCCTCATCCGGCTGTCCATATATTTCTCTGGATGAAATAAACATATATCCTTCCGCATTCTTTTCTTTTGCCAGCTCCAGTGTATAGTAAGTCCCCAGTACATTTGCCGCAATTGTCTCTACCGGGCTGTCTTTCATAATAAGGGGACTGGCCGGGCTTGCCGCATGGATAATATAATCGATATTCCCTCCATACTCGAACGGCTTGGTCACATCATGAGATAATACCTCAGCAGCAGAATCCGCAAGGATATCCTCACCGATTTTGTTTACGTTTCTTACCACGCATACCACACGGATATTCATATTTCTTACTTCATTCAATTTCAGAAGTGTTCTTACAAAATAAGAACCAATCATTCCGCTGGCTCCTGTAACCATCACTGTTTTGTTTGCAAGTTTTTCCCAGTTTACAGGCTGTTCAATAATATCCATCAGATCTTCATTCAATATCTTATTCATTCGTCTTCTCCTATCTTAATCCCAGAATCTGCTCATTTTCACGATATTGTAAAAGAGCTCTCAGCAAATAGAAATCTTCCGGTGTCGTAACCTTAATATTTCCCCGGTTTCCTTCCACGATATGAACTTCTTTTCCGAGGTTTCTGTATAAA
This sequence comes from uncultured Ruminococcus sp., assembly GCA_900553885.1. Taxonomy (GTDB): domain Bacteria; phylum Bacillota; class Clostridia; order Lachnospirales; family Lachnospiraceae; genus Mediterraneibacter. The sequence goes on along the minus strand of USFD01000006.1, from coordinate 35,013 downwards.
TAACAGGAATCTGCTATATTTTTATACTCCGGATTTGTTTTCCTTATTTCCTCATGTGCCCGCACAATTTCTCCCAGTCTGAAGCTCTGAGGCGCCTGTGCAGTAAACATATATTTTCTGACAGGCATATCTTCCACAACTTCTCCCGATACACTGATAACCGGCGTCTCAAAGAACGGAGTACATGTCACCGCGCTTCCGTATTTTTTTACGCACTCGATATTCTCTTCTATTACCTCTTCACTGATCAGAGGACGCACCCCGTCGTGGACCAGTACAATCGAATCCTCCGGATTTTCCTTTAATGCACATTTCAGGCCATTGTAAATCGAATCCTGTCCTGTCTCGCCGCCTTCTACTATGCCAGCCGCTTTCGTAATACGGTAATATTCCAGCATATTCTCAAGCTTATGGATATACTCTTTTTTACATGAAATATAGATTTTATCAATCAGAGGACTGTTCTGAAAATTATCCAGCGTATGAATAATAATAGGCTTTCCGTTTATTTCCAGAAACTGTTTCGGCATACCCGCTCCCATTCTACGTCCGCTTCCACCGGCAAAAATAATTGCGATATTCATAACATTACACTCCTTTTCACTTAATTTGTCGTTCTCAGTTTATCACGGTCAATCTGCCTTTGAGCCTTAAGAATCTCCTGATATATCCGTTCACAGTTATTATGATCTTTATAGGCAAAGAAATCATCTGCCCGTGCAACATATTTTTCTTTCATATGACAGCCTGTACGCATATATTCACACAACAGATCAACCAGTTCTTCTGTCTTTGTACAGATTTCTCCAAACCCCATCGTATCATAAAAGAATATGCCATCCTCATAATGAGCCGGAAGTTCTGTCGGATGAAAATAGACCACCGGTTTTCTCATATAAGCAAAATCAAACTGAACTCCGGAGTAATCTGTCACCATCAGACTGGATTCTGTCAGAATCTTTTCGTAGCTGAGATTTCCAACCGAGGGAATCACTTCCAGCGAAGGATTCGGCGTGAAATCTTCTGCCTGTGAACTTAAAATAGGATGCAGCAGAAATTTAATTTTGTATCCTGTTTCCCGCGCGCAGTCAATCAGCCTTTTATGATTAATAAGATTATTATATACTTTGAAGTATTCCGTATATTTGAATTCAGGATTATATCCCCTCTGTTCCCCTTCACTTGTAGTTACCGGAAGGGCATTATACATTCTCCAGGTAGGAGACAGCAGAATCTGCTTTTTATCATTATTAACGAGACCGTCATATCTGGCTATTCCGGTTATTTTCAATATATCAAAACCTTTATAACCATACGCATGTTTACTCAGATTTTCATATTCATATTTTGAAGCAAGAAAATATCCCGTTGTGTTATCAATAATCCTGCGCTGTGCCATAGCACATTTCTGGACAGACAGGCCATGCTGCAGACACATAGACGTAAAGTTACACAATCCGCGGATATACTTTGATTTTCCTTTTGTATATCCGTTAAATGGAAACAGGTGCGAATTTGTAATCAGAAGAAGATCCGCATTCATAAATACAAGTTTATGCTTCAGGGAGCCGTTTACCAGCGGCTTAAATCCATCTCTTCTGAGCGCTTTATAGTCAGACGTATCTTTATTAATCAGATAATATTTTGTTATTCCGTCATCCTTCTTTGCGCTGTACCGATACAGGTACTCGCTGCTGTCGCCGCCTTTATACAGCTTGTCAAGCATCAGCCAGATTTTTTTCTTCGAAAAATAAGGACGTGTCAGCCAGTAGATCCAGCGCATACGCCATGCCGCCCTGCTGCTCTGTGTGTTATTTCTTAACAGATTCAGCTGGAACTGTATCTCCCTCTTCAGAATATTAAATCTGTTTGCATGCTTGAAAACAATTGAATTTTCTGCATGATGACACAGATACCTGTTAAATCTCCAGTAGGAATATCTCGGAGACTTGCTTAGTTTAGCCCAATGATTCGTAAAAGAAATCTTCATTGGAATCTTTTCATTCTTATATTTTGCGTAAAAGCGCAATCTCTGCAGTTTCTTATCCGGATCCAGCGGGATTTCCAGATGATATGTTATTCTCCTGTATGCAGGAATTCCAAAATACTTTGTCAGAGAATACGCGTCCGTATCCTTAATCAATACAGACTTCCCTTCAAATTCTGCATAAAAGTTCACATTGCCATACTGAAAAATACTGATCAGAGATCCATCAATCCAGACTTTCCCGTCAATATAATTCATAATACCGATACAGAAACGGTGCCTGTCCATGGATGAAATCACATGGTCATTAAAATACATTACCAGATTGTTTTCTCCGCTTTCCTGATCCGGCTCTATTCTATAATCATATTTCACCTGATCAATTCCGTACTTGATTCTTAAAAACATACATAAAATCTGCGGATTTTGTGATAAATACGGAACTCTGCCCTGATTCAGCAGGTAAAAATCATCTACTCTTTCAAATATCTCCTTCAGAAGAACCAGATAATCATCAAATTCTTCTTCCGTTATCTGCTTTTTATTTCTGTTGTCCAGATTGCATAAAAAGCGGCACAATACATAATAAACTGCATAATTCTGTAAAAAGGGAGATTTCTTTTCTCTCTTTTCGTAATCAAAAAGCGGAAGCAGATATTTTTCAGCGGATTCAAAATACCATTCTCTGAAATGTGCCGGAATATGATAAAGCACCTGCTTTTCTTTCGGTTCAAAATAATTATATTTCAGGAGATCACTGACAAGATAATGCCGTTCGTCCAGCAGCATTCTTAAAACAACATCTGTTTCATATTCAAAACAAATGTCGTTTCTGAACTGATATCTCTTTAAAAAAGCTGTCCGGATCACTGCGCCATTTAAAGCTGTCTGAAGTGCCCAGTAATTTTCATCTATATCTACCGCGTATGTTCCTTCTATTACTCTTTTGCTTAATGTATATCTTTCCGTTTTGTCTGAAAGAAGAGGATTATTCCAGTAATTATCCGCAAATAATATCCCCATTTCCTTTGGTTCTGCAATATAACCTTTTATTTTTCCGATATTATGATCTTCTTCTTTTTCCTCCTCATCATCGTCATCCTGTTCATATTTTTCTTCCTCATATTCCGGCGGAATCTGCTGTATATCGCCCTTCATCACTGCAGCAGCATTTTTCAGATATCCTTCCCCCAGACTATCTCCTTCATGAACAAATACGATATATTCTGATTCGGTTTCTGATACAATCCTATTATAGCCATCCTGCAGAGATTCCGCCTGTTTTACTGAAACACATTTCCGTTTTTTCCATTTGCGTTTCAATTCATCTGCAACATCCCCGGAATTTCCGCACACTATGATCAGCCTGTCTCCTTCTTCCATCTGTTCAAGGCAGTCAGAGACCGTTTGGTTTAACCGTTCCGTATTTTCTTTGTATACTGCAACAACTGTAAAATGATTATTATAAATTGTTTCCACGCTGTTCCTCCGTATTATTAAGAATCAAATTATCAATCAGCAGATCGCTGGAATTCTTATTATGTTCATCAAAAGATTCATCAATAAATGCATCCAGTTTTTTCTTTTCAAATTGTTTACGAGATATTACATCCATCACCTCATTAAAGGATGTACATACCGGCCCCGGTGCTTCATCAAGGGTTCTGTGAACCCCTCTTGTCAGCTGGTAATAATCTTTATCCGGAGCATAAAAAATAATCGGCTTTCTCTGCAGAGAAAACTCATATATATTTGAAGAAAAATCTGTTATCAGGATGTCTGTCACATAAAACAGCTCATTAATATCGCCCTCATCCGAAAAATCATATATGCAGCTTCTGAATTTTTCATCAATCTGTACTTTTTCATTAATAAACGGATGCATTTTAAAAGCAAAAACATATTGATCTTTGCACATTTCGGCAACATCTTCCTGGGGAATCCATGACATTGGATAAAACGCCTCTTCCTGGGTTTTTCCCCGGTATGTCGGAGCGAAAAGAATAATCTGTCGGTTTTTCAATTCCGGATATTTCTGATAAAATTTCTCGCGATACCTTTCAATTGGCTCCGGCTCCAGATATCCATCCAGTCTTGCAAGTCCGTATGGCAGAATCTGTTTTGATGGAATGCCGAACACTTCCTCATATACGGGAATCAGACCTTTTCCCCCGACCACTGCATAATCATAACGCCGATGACAGGAATCTGTCGGATGAGGCGATCCCTGTCTTCCGAACCTGGAATAACCGACTGATTTAAATCCCACTCCGGCATGCCATAACTGCACGAGTTTTGTGTCTTTTTTCAGATGAATTGTCTTAAAAACAGGCACATAATCATCCACAAAAATAATATCCTGTTTTGCCATGAGCCAAAGCAGTCTGCTCCACTCTTTCAAGGTCATCCATTTGCTCTGCTGCAAAGTCTTTGCAAAAGAATAACTGATCTTGTATGTTTTATCCAGCCCTCTTTCCTTCAGCCGTTTATCCAGTGCCAGGAGATTTCCGCTTATCGGAGCTCTGGTTTCTGACATAAGCAGGATATGTTTTCCGTCTTTTCTCCGAAACGCCGCAAGAATACAGTAAGCGAAATTAATTCCGCGTTTCAGAATAATAAATGCTGCTTTCTTGCACAGCTCTCTGACATTTTTAGATTCTATCAGTATATTCCGTTTATCATTTCTTCGGTTCAGCATCATATAAGATGTGTGGATACAGCAGACCATATCGTTCTGAAACTCATCTTCTGCGGAAACAGCTGCCGGTCCGGCAATTGGCGGGATCTCTGTTCCCTGCAGCATCTCCAGACTGTCTTTTACCGAAAATGTAATCAGATAGGCATACTTTTCCTTTCCATAACGATAAATCTTGTCAAGATTTTCCAGCTTATATCCACACTCCGAAGAAATATTTACCAGAATATATTTTTCATCTTTTTCGGCAATCAGATACCATTTGCCGTTTTTCAGCAGCTCCGTTTCCGGGAGATTAACGATATTTATGACGCATACCCCGTTTTGCATCTCCAGCGGGTACTGTTCTCCTTTTAAATTGCTTATAAAATATTTATAAAGATCCCGGTTTTCTCCCTGAAGGGTGATATTAAGATAAATATTATGCCAATATATATCTGTGACAACTATTTTATCCTGCACTTTTTATCCTCCCAACCGCTAATACAAATTTTGTGATCTTTTCCGTTGCGTTATCTGTCCGTTCTACATATTTATCTGTAAAAGCTCTGACATCCTCCTCGCTGACAGCATTTTCTTCAATGGCTTTCATAATGATGTCCGGATCTTCTGAAATAACTCCCGGCATCTCTGCTTCATAATCAATTGCAAGCCCTCTGTTTTTCTCATATCTGTTCATATCAAATGTATAAAAATACAGCGGCAATCCTAAAACCCCCGCTTCATAAATCACACATGAATAGTCACTGATTACATAATCCGATACAAACAGCATCTCGAATGTAGAAAATGACTCTGCTGTATAAACATTTTCTCTGCTGATATCAATTTTGGATAGGGGATGCAGTTTTACTACAAGACTGTATCCGTCCGGCAGATTGTTAACCAGCCCTTCCAGCGCCCCCTGCATCTGTGCCTCATCCTTCCGGAACGTAGGACAGTACAGAATAATTTTATTATCTTTCAGCTCCGGATAAGCAGAATATATCTCATTTTGCTTCTTTTTCTTATATTCCTGGCTTTTCAGAAGATCATATCTGGGCAGCGGAGAGATAAATGCCTTCTTCACATCACAATGAAATCCTCTCGCCAGATGCTCTTTATAATTGGGAGAAGCAGCTATAAAGTATGTATAGTTCTCATGCATATGCATACTTTCTGCTATTTTCCGGCTGCTTCCCTCCTCGCTTCCTACTGCCGTATAACCGAATAACTTCATTGTCCCCATAGAATGCCACATCTGTATTACCTGCAGATTCTTTCTGTGTTTCAGCAGACTGACAGCTATACAATATGTATCAAGAATGGCAGCCTTAGATGTCGCAAGCTGATACATCTGGCGGAACATATGGCACAGATATCCCAGTCTGTTTCTGAATGTCGAATTCACACCACCATCCAGCGTTTTACACAGCATAACAACTTCAGCCGACGGTGCCTCCTTCTTGATCTCGTCCCGAAGAAGCAGAAAATCAAGAGGCGGATTATTGCTCTGCCGGGAAATCATTACAATCTTATTTTTTACAGGAAATATCTTTAGCAACTGGTATATTCCCTGTAAAACAGTTCGTCCAATTTTAATTAAAACTACCATAAATTCACCTGCTTTATAAGCAGACCTCATCTATTAAGTATATTTTTTACAATTACGTTACAGCTTTTTTACAAACTCCTATATTATAACTCATTTCTACTCTATAAGCTAGTATATTTTATATTTTCCATTTTTTTTATAATTTTGATATTTTACCTGTATTTTTCAGTATCATTCTATACTTTTATCAAAAAAGAAGTGCGGTATTCTTAAGAAATACAGCACTTCTTTACAAAGTAATCTATTTTTTACGGAGTAATTTCTTTAATTTTTTCCTTATTCCCAATGGAATAAGTTTTCTGTATGTGCGCCTGAACCATTTAACAAAACGCACGGAAATCCAGCTGTTTATCTCTTGAAGTTCTAATTCTCTCTGGCTGATCTGGTCTTTTAACCGTCCGTTTTCCTGCTGCAGAGTTTCTATCAGCTTTCTTTCCTTCGATAGTTCTTTTTTCTGTCCCTCCAGCTCCTGATTCTTTTTTCTGAGATCAATAAAGCGTTGCAGATAATGTTTTTCAGCTTTTTCCAACTTCAAATGAAGATCAAAGCTTTCATAATCAATCTCCCCCGCAGATACGGCAAGAGTTTCTTTTACACTCTCAAAACTATATATTGGACGCATAGCCATATCATCTTTATTTTTAATTATCAAAAGCTTTTTAAAGGTATTATACAGAAATTCATATAAAGACATAAGATATTTTTGATTAACAATTTCTTTATCCCCGTTATTATTTAATACAAATTCCAGTTTTTCGCTCAGAGTTCTGCTGTTCCAGTCCTCAAAGTAAAGAATCCTGTCACTATGTCCAATATTTTTATAAAAAAATGGTATCTTATCATTCCATACCAGCGCAATCGACGGAATACCAAAAGAGTATGAAATTATTGAAGAATGCATACGGAATGTAATAATAGCTTTAAAAGAAGCAACTGTTTCTACTACTTCTTTTGTTGTGTGGGAATATATACATTTCTCATGCGGAACATTGTACTCCCGTTCAAAATAATGTAAGGTATTATTATCAAAAACACTGCCATTCGTATAAAATCTGTAATCCTGGCCGTTCTTTTCAAAATAATCTCTTAATTCTGATAATAGCCGCAGTTCATCTTTCAGACCCCATTCTTTTCCATTATCCCTGAACAAGCCTCCCCGCACTACATTCACTCCTATCGGAGCATGTGCTAAAACTTTTTCCGAAGTATCCATATTGTATACATACTGTGTCCACACTGCAGGATCACAAACCTGTTCTGGAATAAACCCGCATCCTTCTGCATATTTTCTGAACAATTCAAGGTTTTCACGAACAGAAACAGCAAAAATACATTTGCGCTGCAAGAGGTTCTTTAAAGATTCCTCGACATCTGCTTTTGCATCCATATTATTTACGCCGATAGAAGAAAATATCACCGGAATCCCATTTTCATCCGCTATTTCTGTGATCTCGTTTAAATATTCGTAAAAGCCCAGATAACTCAATCCGAACAAGCCTCCCCCTGCAAAGGCTATAACATCCGCATCTGCTACGAGCTCTCTGTCTATTTTTTTCAGTGGCATTTTCTTGATCTGGTACTCCGCCCTGCTCATCCCCAGATTTTTTAGAACAACTTTTACCAAACCTTCAAAACAAATCTTAATCAGATTATCACCAAAATTATCATCATCATAAGATATCATTAAAATGTGCATTATTTATCTTCTCCATCTGCCGTTATGGCAATCTTATATCACCTTGCCTTCATTTATTTGGTAGGTAACACCATTTTCTGTATAAGTTCCACTAAAATCAAAATTTACCTGACCATCCTGGCAGAGCCAGCTTCCTTTTTTATTGCTGGCAATTCCATTAAATGAAAAATCTACTTTTCCGTCCCGGATCACCCACCAGCCTTTACTGTTCTTGGCAACTGTTTCCGTAAAAAGCACTTCTCCTTTGACTACATACCACCAGGCTTTCTCTCCATTTACAGTTCCTTTAATCACACTGCTGGTTCCAAACTGCACCTTGCCGTCTTCACAGTACCACCAGCCATTACTGTTTTCTGCAAATCCGGTATAATCAAAATCTACTTTTCCGTCCCGGATCACCCACCAGCCTTTGCTGTTTTTCGCCACCGTATCGTCATAAATTACTTTTCCATTAACCACATGCCACCAGGCTTTCTCTCCGTCAACTGTTCCCTTGATAACATCATCAAGGCCTTCGGCCGGCAATCCGTTTATATAGTAATACCATTCATCAGTCCCCTGCTCCTGATAAAAACCGGTTCCCATTACTTTAGCGCCAAAATCTATATTCAGATCGACATCTCCGGTGATTCCGTCAACGATTCCTTCAGAGGAACACTGCCACATATTATAATTTCCTGTATATGTACAAGTACTGCTCCACTGAGCCACCCATTTATCCCACTGTTCAAAACGGCTGTCTGTCAGATAATTTGTAAACCAGTCCAGGTTTGCATAAATAGCAGCATCATATCCTGCTGCCTCAATTGTATCGCAGAATGCCTCTGCAATATCTGCAATTTCCTTCTCACTCAGATTACTTTGAATATCATCTTCCAGATCATAATAGATCGGATAGGAAAGATCATATCCTTCTACCAATCTCAGGACATGTCGGGCTTCACTCCGGGCCTTTGCAACAGTATCCGCATAAGAATACAGGTATGTACCAAAAGGAATTTCATTCTTTTCGCACGCCTCCGCATTTATATCCCAATAGATATCATCCTGGTTTTCCTCATCCTGGCCATATCCACATCTTATAATAGCATAGTCTACACCAGCTGCTTTTGCCTTGACCCAGTCAATTTTCCCCTGATGTTCACTGACATCAATGCCATATCCTTCAGCCCCCTCAATATCAGCAGGCCAGGTAGTATACTGGGAAAACTGGGAGAATTGAGAAATACGCTGTCTTTGCTGAATGCGTTCTCCATTCTTATACCGCCAGCTGTTCGCATTATCCGTTGCTTCCGGATTATTTTCTTCCTCTTTATCCGTTACCGAAGAACTCTTTTCTGCCGCTTCTGCAATATGTATATTTGTTCCAATGATAGAAAAAGCTAATATAAATGTTACTATTTTATACCACTTTTTTACAGCCATACATGTACTCCTTCCATAATATACCGTGTATTTTTTCCGTTATTTTTTATAATACCAATTTTGGCAATGTAAATCAACTGTAAATATTTCCAGCAAATCCACACTGCTGTAACAAACTTCATTCACCTGTATTCCCTCAAAACGGGGCAGAAACAGAAATGGATACCGGCCATCACAAAATAAATCCGATATTAAAAAAGCACTGCAGATTTTTATTTGCAGTGCTTTTCCATATATGCCCGCTTTGCACAGTCAGGCAGAATATATTGCTGGTTTTGAAAGATATTTTCTATTTTTTCAGTTTTCTTCTGATTTTCCCCAAAGCTCTCTTTACCTTTACCCCTGCTTTAATCCAGCCCCAGTCCAGATCTTTTTTCATCCTGTCCATTTCTGCTTCCATCTGCTCTTTTTCCGCCGTCAGTTCATTTACTTTCTTTGTCTGATAATAATTGTTTCTCATAAGAGAATACCTTTCATACCAGAAATCATTGACAACATCATACAGATTCTTCAATTTAGCAATATCCCTGTTTTCTCTTACGCATCTGACCAGCAGATCAATCATACGGAATACTGCTGTATTTTCAACAGCAGAGTGCACACTCGGTGCACCGGCCGCATCATAAAGCCATGTAATAAGATTTCCCTTTTTCTCAATACCAAACCCGGGATTCCGTCCGGCCCTGTCGCAGAACGCCTGCAGCTGTGTTATATAGTCCGCATCAGAGCGCACATTTTCAATCAGAAAATAGTTTGTTTCCGGATGTTCTCTGATAATATTATAATTATCATTTCGCAGAAAAGGATCTGTTTTTCCACAGATATCAATACCTGTAATCTGTTCCAGTTCGCGGGCATAAGGATATTTTTCAGGAAGCAGCTGGGCATTAATCGCTACTGCCGAGCAGCCCGGCAGATACCGGGATACTCCCAAAGCAGCAGTTCCTCCTCCTGAAGAACCATAAAGTACAATATCTTGATTTTCTATATTCAGAAGATCTGCTATCTTTTTAATGCACCGTGCAGTATATTCCCTGTAATCCTCTTCTTTTGTTCCATAAAACCATCCCAATGTGCAGTCCGGGAACGTATAAAACATCGGATCTTCAAAAGAAACCAGACTGCTGTCTGTAAAATGATACCAGGACCATCTGGAAAAGGAAGGCAGCGGCGCAAGAGATTTTCCCCCGCTTCTTGTGCGGCTTCCGTCAAACATCACATACAGTCCGGGGATCTTTCCTCTATGGAAGAATCCTTCAATACGCGCGCTTCCGATCCGTGTATAAAAACGTGTATCCGGAAGAACTCTGTTCTCTTCCGAAACCGGAAATTCTTTCGGGGCAGCTGCCAGAACAGAAGCGTCAGCTTTCCAGGAGGCCCGGACTTTATCCAGTTCTGCTTTTAAACAGTCTGTATTACGATCCATCCTGTCATAGCAGGAAAAGATCCCGGCAATATTGTCTTCAATATCCGGTTGTCTATTTTCCCGCATCTGCTGCATGTCTCTTCCGATACCTCCTCATGAATCCCTCGTAGTCCTCCACCACCTGCTGAGCCGGGCCGTATTCTTTCACAAGGCCGTCATGAATCCAGATTACTTCGTCACACAGTTCCAGAATACTCGCATTGCTGTGAGACACGATCATTACCGTCTTGTTCTTATCTTCTATGATTTCTTTCATCTTCTCATAGCTCTTTTCCCGGAAATTGATGTCTCCTACACTCAGCACCTCGTCAATCAGTATAATTTCCGTATCCAGGATTGCTGTAATAGAAAACGCAAGTTTAGAATACATTCCGCTGGAATAGGTCTGAACCGGCTTATATATAAAATCTCCCAGCTCGGAAAATTCAATAATCTCCGGCAGCCTCTCTTTTATCTCTTTTTCTGTAAATCCGAGAAGAAGCCCGGATAAATAAATATTCTCCAGACCGCTTAAGCTGGCCTGAAAACCAATCCCGATCGCAAGCAGTGACAGACGATTTCCGAAAGTATTTACTGTGCCTTCATCCGGGGAGAATACGCCGGCTATAGTCCGGAGAAGTGTTGATTTCCCGCTTCCGTTTTTCCCTATAATTCCGACAATTTTCCCCTTTGGGACTGTAAAACTTACCCCCTTAAGCGCTTCATAATAATCTCTTCTCTGTCTGATTTTTCCAAAACTTTTCCGGATAGAGAAGGATTTCATACTCCGGTAGGCAACTTTTACATCTTTTACTTCGATTGCTGTTTCTTCCATCATTCTATCTCACCTTTACAAATCCTTTTATACAACTTTGATATATGAATTTTCAAACCGGTACATCAGTTTCAGTCCTGCAAAAAGAAGAATCAGAGATATCACCAGCCAGTATAAAAACATATCAATCCGCAGAGACTGGCCGTAAATAATGATTTTTCTCAGTTCATCAATAACATAAGCAACCGGATTAACCGTAATCATCATTTTACCCACATTCAATCCGAAAAATGTTGTCTGCGACAGTCTGTCTCCCACGTCATAAAATACACCTGAAAGATAGAACATAAAGCGGAGAATAACCTGAACCACATTATAAAGATCATTGATATACACGCCGAAATGTGCCACCAGCACACTGCACGCAAGTGTCAGAAGCAGCGTCAGGAAAATAACCGGGATACACCAGAACAAATTTAATGTGGGCGGTATTTTATACGCAGCCGCAAATGCCGCCACTATTCCAAAAGATATCGCCATCTTAAAAGCATTCACATAAAGCTTTTCAAGAATCAGCATATATTTGGGGATATAAATCTTGCTCACAATGCCCCGGAATGTATTAACGATCTTAACAGAAACCATTACCGTTTTATTATAAAAATTCCACACTGTCAGACCAATGATCACAACTACCGGAAGATACTTTCCCCGGGACTTAAAGACAACAACCGTGATAAATACATACACAAGCATGAACAATACCGGATCCAGGATCCACCACAGCCACGTCAGATAGGAACTTCCTACCTCGCCTTTCAGTTCGGATTTTGCGGCATACATGGAATATGGATTATATCTCCTGATATGCGCTGCTACTTTTTTCAGCATTGTCATCTCTCCTATAACAGTTCTATGATATCTTCCACAGACTGGCTGCAGTCTGTCAATATCATGTTTTTAATGTATAATCTTTTGCGGTATTTCTGATAATAATCCAGCGAATAGAAAATTACCCCCGGATACTCCCGGATCAGAATATGCATTTTAAGTGTATTTCCCCTCACCAGTACAGCCAGCCTTGTATTCTCACGCCGGAAACTGTTATAGTGTCTGAGGATTTCCGGCATTTCTTCCGGATCTGACAGCTGATATACAACACTGTAATCGTTGTTTCTGTATATCGTCGGTTTTGCCGGCTGGAAGGTCCGGTATACTTTTTTTGCTCCACGGTACAGAACCGGGTTATTCTTTACCAGTCTGATTACAAAATTCTTCATAATCTCCTCCCATCTCCAGCAGACTCCTTATATGTTCCCATACAAGGGAAATATCATAATTGTCCCCGACAAATTTCTGTCCGGCTGCCGCTGCCTCTGCATAGGCATCCGGGGCATTTGTAAGCTGGTCTATATACTCCGCCATTTCCTCCAGGCTGTCCATTATCACTTCCTCCGGATAAAGGTATTCAATTCCCTCCCAGCGAAGTGCAGCTGTTACAGATCCTGATGCCATCCCTTCAAAGGGGGTAACATGAAAACTCTCCGGGAATTTAGCATCACTTAATGAAAGAACATACCCTATTTTCCGAAGAAATTCCGTCATTTCCACCCATCCATCGAAAGTAACGGAATCCTCCAGGCCATCCTGCCTGATTTTCTTATATACCTGCTCGTAATATTCCCGTTCTTCCGGTACATTCCAGGTATTCGGGAACTCCTCCGGTCTCTTGCCGGGTACGTGCAGACAATATCTGGCATCTTTCTTTTTCAGAAGTTTCAGAAGCTCTACTGCCCGATCCAGGCCTTTTCTTTTCGGAAGTGCTCCAATCAGCGCCAGATGGAACCGGCTGTCTGATTCCTTCGGCTTATCATATTGGCCCGTATTAATAAAGTTGTCAACCACCGTACACTTTTCTGCGGGTATGCGGAATTTTCTTGTAAACTCTTCAAACCAGTAATAGGAAACAGTAATAATTTTCGTAACACGGTTAATGTCGATATTATTGCCGTACTTTCTTGCCACCTCAAAACGATGCGCCCGGATAAACAGACTCTGATGCGGATATGCATGGTTTGAATACCATTGAGCGGATGTCAGAAGCCATTCGCACCATATAATATCTGCCCGCTTAATATATTCGCCCGCTTCCTTTGCCGAAAATTCCATATATTCATCCAGTTCCTGCACTTCCAGTGCAAATTCGGTCTCGAAATAAGGGAACATAGGTCTCAGGAATTTCAAGTCATGTCCGCTGACCAGGAGCCTCATATTTTTTTCCGGATAAACTTTCAGGGCTTCTGCCACGTTACTGTATATATGTTCCACACTGAATCTGTCCGCCGACCGTGTCAGGCAGGCTTCCGCCCGCGCCCATACTTCCGGTTCATGAAAAGCCATAAGTATTTTTTCCAGGCATTCTTCTTCAGACTCCACAAAAAGCGGGTAATCTTCTCCCAGAATAGCCTCATGCATCCTGGTGCGCCTCAGCACCACCGGTACTCCGCTGTGACAGTATTCCAGAAGCTTAACGGATACTTCCAGAGAGTGATCATGATCCACCTCAGTGCTGCGGAACGAATATCCCAGGCAGCATTTTTTCGTAATCCTTTCCGTCTCGCTATGCGGAAGTGCACCGTGAAAAATAATATTATCCGCGTTTCTGAGTCTGCTGAATATCTCCTGTTTCCGGTCTGCAAGATCCCGGTTTACTTTACTTCCGATAAAGTGAAGTTTTACAGCCGGATCTTTCTCTTTGAGCTTTTCCATAATATTCAGCAGTTCCAGAATATTCCAGTTTTTTGCTATCTTGCCTGCATATACCAGTGTCTTTGGTTCCTGCCGCTCTCTCTTTCCCGGAAATACAACCGGATACAGGACATGAAACTTTTTCCCGTCAACTTGCAATACGTCCTGAAGATACTCTTTCATTGCCTGCGTCTGCACAAAATATGCCTGTACCTTTCGGTACAGGTCTTTTAAGAAATTCTTCTGCGTATCTGCCATCTTATCCTTATCATGGCAGAAATCCGTAAGATAAGGAATTACTTTTGTTATCATGTCAGAAGAGGCCACACGCTCCATTACCTGGGTTCCTCTGATAATCATACAGGAATAATCTCTCAGTTCGTCTACTGTTTTTAACACTTTTACAATATTGCCCGTATCTACTTCTGTGATATTATCAATATAATTTTTTACATAGAGAAGTCTGATCCGGTATCTCTTCTCAATTTCCCCTACGAGAATATGATTGCGGATTCTCTTTTTCAGCAGAATATCCACATAATTTTCTTTGTCTTCCAGAAGAAGCTTTGCCAGATTAACCAGCCAGATACTTGATCCATCTATAATGTTCAGATCAAGATCTCCATATATAAGTATTTTCCTGACCATGCCCCTAGCTCCTTAAAAATCCGATACAGTCATAATGCGGTTTTTCCATAATGCGATTTCTGATTTCTTCGCTTTTAAATTCATCATGCGCCAGTGCAACAACAAGATAATCGCAGGTATTCAAAAGTTCATCCAGAGAAAGCAGATTTACTCCGCTGATGGATTCACTCCTGCTGTTCGGCTCACATCCATATACACAATAGCCCTCGCTCTTCAGCGCATTGGCAAGCACAAGAGAGGGACTTTCTCTCATATCATCGATATTTGGCTTATATGCCATACCAAGGATACCGATTTTCTTTGTTTTATCCTGATCGATCGCTTTTACAATCTGATCTTTTACCCAGAGAGGCTTTCTTTCATTGATCTCCCGTGCAGTACGGATAAGAGTGGCATTTTCACCGTATTTCTCGACGATAAACCAGGGATCTACTGCCAGACAATGTCCGCCTACGCCAAGGCCCGGTGTGAGAATCGAAACTCTCGGATGCTTATTTGCCAGCTCAATCAGGCGGAAAACATCAATTCCCGCTTTCTCACAGAGCATGGAGAGCTGATTTGCATATGCGATATTAATATCCCGGAACGTATTTTCCGCGAGTTTACACAGCTCTGCCGTCACATCATCACAGACATAGCAATGTCCTTCCACTACAAATGTTTCGTAAAGCTCTTTTGTAATCTCCGCCGCCCTGGGATCTTCTGATCCGATAATCCTGTCGTTGTGACGTAATTCATACAGAATTCTTCCCGGCAGTACTCTTTCCGGGCAATGTGCCGTATAAAAATCATTTCTGTCAAGCCCGCTTTCTTCTGCCAGAACATTCGTCATCATAGCAGTTGTATGAGGGGGGACTGTAGATTCCAGAATTACCAGATCGCCCTTCTTCAATACCTTTGCCACTTCTTTCGCCGCTGATTCCACATAAGAAAGATCTGCCGTCTTTTCATTTTCTTCTTCCAGGAAAGGTGTAGGTACGCAGACCACGTAGATGTCCGATACCGGCATCTCGTCTGCAATCTCCAGACATCCATTTTCCATAACTTCTGTAAAAGCTTCCTGAAGATGGTTTTCTACAATATGAATTTTTCCGCTTTTCAGGCTGTCACGCACTTCCTTTTTTGCGTCAAAACCTTTTACATGATGCCCCGCGCCAGCCATCACAACTGCTGTCGGGAGTCCGATATATCCAAGTCCTACTACTGTAATTTTTTTGTTCTGCATAAACTGCCTCCATTTATCTTTTGAAACATCTGTTTTTTTTCCTTTTTAACCAGTCTTCTGAATTCCAGAAGCTCGGGTATCTGCTTAAATCTTTTTGGTTCACATACCATCCGGTACAACCATTCCAGCCCGATATTCTGAACAAACCGCGGTGCTCTTTTCACCGCTCCGCCAAAAACATCAAAAGCGCCGCCCACTCCCATCAGAATACTGGCTCCGGTATCTCTTCCATGATTCATAATCCATTGTTCCTGAAGCGGGGTCCCTTTTGCAATAAATACCACATTCGCTCTTGCGCTGTGTATCTTTTCAACTACGTCCCCATCCTCATATCCGTTACAGTAACCGGCGATTTTCATGTCCGGATACATTTCTTTCAATTTTTTCTGAGCTGCCAGATTGTTTTCCTCTGTTGCTCCGTAGAAAAAGATTCTCGCATCTATCTTTTCCGAACAGCGGCATATATCCTCCATCAGGTCAATTCCTGTAATACGCTCTACCATAGAATCAGCCGCATTTACAACGGAAGCCCCGTCTGCTAGAAATACATCAAATCCCAGAATCAGCCGCTTCATAGCAGGATCATGGATTGTCCGTACGATTTTTCTCGCATTAATCGCGACAATGGATATCATACGCTCTGTGCGTATCACATCTTCAATTGTCTCCAGCAGCTGCTGCCGTTTTATCATTGATAGTGGAACCCCAAGTACACTTGTATTCTTCATGTTCTGCTCCTTACTCATCACGCTGAAATAACTTCCCCGGCCTCTTTATTATGAAAATATCTCAGAATGGCATTTACGATTCTTTCACTTGCATGTCCGTCCCCATACGGGTTCTCCGCCTTGCTCATACGCTCATATTCAATCTCATCTTCCAGAAGACGGCTGACCTGTTTTATGATATTTTCCGTGGAGGTTCCTACCAGTTTCAGAGTACCTGCCTCCACTCCTTCCGGACGTTCTGTTGTCTCCCTGACAACCAGTACAGGTTTCCCAAGGCTTGGCCCTTCTTCCTGTATTCCGCCACTGTCAGTCAGAACAAGATAAGATTTTTTAATCAGATTATGAAAATCCGTCACTTCCAGTGGTTCAATCAGACGGACATGAGTATTCTCTGCAAACATTTCATCTGCAAGGCCGCGCACAGCCGGATTCATATGGCAGGGATAAATCACCCTTACATCCGGATATTTCTCTGTAATTCTGTTCACGGCTGTAAAAATCCTCCGGAGCGGCGCACCCCAGTTTTCTCTCCTGTGCGCGGTCAGAAGTATAATCCTTGCATCCCCCGCCCATTGGAGGGCTGGACTGTCATACTCTTTTTTTACTGTCGTCCGCAGTGCGTCAATAGCTGTATTTCCAGTGACAAATATTTTTTCAGGGTTCTTATTTTCCTGCAGAAGATTTTTCAGGCTCAGCATTGTTGGCGTAAAATGCAGCTCAGCTATATTTCCAACCATCTGCCTGTTTGCTTCTTCCGGATAGGGTGAATAAAGATTATGAGTACGGAGGCCTGCTTCCACATGCCCCACCGGAATTTTGTGATAGAATGCAGAAAGTGCAGAAGCAAATGTTGTTGTCGTATCACCGTGAACAAGCACCATGTCCGGCTTTTCCCTGTTCAATATATCGTCCAGTCCCTGAAGAATTGTCCCTGTAAGGGAGTCCAGAGTCTGTCCCTTTTTCATGATGTTAAGATCGTAATCCGGGATAATTCCGAACGTATCCAATACAGAATCCAGCATTTCCCGATGCTGTGCAGTCACACATATTACACTGTCAATCTCTCTCCTATGATGTTCCATTTCCTGTATAATCGGCGCCATCTTAATTGCCTCAGGCCTGGTTCCGAAAATACTCATCACCTTTATCATTCTCTCACCTTCCCTGTTTTTATCGTTTCCATATTTATTATAGTTATACAGGAAAAATATTCATCGAATCCAGTTTAGAATCAGGTTAAATTTATGTTAGATTAACAGTGAGAATTTTTTCGAAATTGAATAACAGAATTTAACAGAACAGCCATAGAAATGTCTATGTAATATCACAAAAAAGGCAGAAACAGTCTTTTCTGTTTCTGCCCTTTTATTCTATATACTCTTAATTCAGTTTTTCTGTATCTTCCAGAGTTCCGCCGTTTTCTACTACGTTAACCAGATTAGTAATTTCATTGACACTTGTATAATCCGGCATAGTAACATAAAGCAGTTCTGACCCGGATGAGTAGCAGTAATCCTGCGCTCCTGTTCCTTCCGCTGCAACAGATTTGATCGTCCATTTGGCGTTCGTGTTAAGCTGGTACCGGATCAGAGAATTAATCTGGGACTGTGAAACATTTGTCTGCACATCCTTACTTATCTGATTCAGAATACCGTTCGCCTTCAGAAGCAGCGTAGGTGAAAGCGCTTTCTTCAGCATTGCTGTAATTACAGCCTGCTGGTTCTTTCCACGCTGGTTATCGCCGTCAGCAAGATTATGTCTTTCACGGCTGAAAGCAAGCGCCTGTTCGCCGTTAAAATGATTATATCCTTTCTGAACATCTACAATACATCCGGACTCGTCACCTGTTGTAAACGCAAGTTCTGAATACACGTCCACTCCTCCCAGAATGTCTACGATATCAATCAGGGAGGTAAAGTTCAGCCGCACAAAATAATTAATATCCGTCTCGTAAAGCTCGCTCAGCGTTGCCATAGAGGCATCAATGCCATAAATCCCCGCATGTGTAAGCTTATCATTCTGCCCGCCGGAAATTCCCGGTATCGGTACATAATAATCTCTCGGTGTTGTAACGAGAAGAATCTGATGCGTCTTCGGATTGACTACGGCTATGATATTTACATCACTTCGTCCTGCTTCCGACATATCACCATATTCGTCATTTCCGCTTATATACACTGTAAACGGCTCTTTCGTCAGTGAACTTCCCGAGGAGCTCCCGAAATCCAGTTCCACTCTGATCGACATCTCGTAAATAATACGGATATCATTGCTGTAGCCGTCAACTGCGCTGTCCATCAGCTCTGTATAGGCTTCATTGTAGATAATCGCATCGACTTTTCCATCAAGCAGATCCCGTGCCTGAGCCTGAACGGAATCGCACTCTACTGTATTGATCTCTGTTCCCAGTTCATCCTGAATATCGCTTACCGCCGCCTGCATGTTATCACCGCCGCGTTCAAACTGAACTCCGAAACTGTAGTCCATGGCGTCTTCAAGCACCTCTGCTGAATCATCCGACCGGACAGCCACTACCATTTTATTAATCTGATAATTTCCTCCTGTGATCAGGGCAAGAACATTATTCGTCTTCGCTACATAATATGTTCCAAAAGCGAGAATACAGACCATCAACAAACTGAATGCTTTTCCCAGCATTCCCTTCTTTTTTCTGACCATCTGGCTCATGAATGTAATGCACCAGAGAAAGAACAGAATCAGTCCGACCATAGCCAGATACCGCATGGGAAGTATATCAAGAAGTACAACAACTCCCATAAAGGCAAGACTGATTACTGTCTGAAGTATAATACAGAACATTCCGAAACGGTTGTGCACAGAGCGTTCAGCATATCTTCCTGTATTTTTCGTTCTTCGTCCAGCTCTAACGGCTGTTCTGTTTTTCTTAGACATTGCAACAGGTTCCTTTTCTTATCTTATGAGTACAGAACAGAAGGGTACATGCCCTTCTCTATAAGTTCTTTGACCGCTTCAACTACAGTTTCCCGATCCTCTTTGTAAGTCACTCCAAACCACTCATCTTTTGAACATAAAACCTTTACACTGATCTTTTCTTCCCGGAGAAGCTGTTCGACCAGCACAGGAAGCAGATATTCTGCTTTCAGATCATCTTTGTCTGTAACGGAAAGAAACTGTTCAAATTTGTCTTCCAGTATAGCAAAAAAATCAGGTGTAAGGCCCCACATATTCATAGAAACCGGAGAGTTCAGCGGCAGTTTCTTCTCTTCGCCGTTCTGTCCTGCCACGGCATATTCTCCGTCTCTTCTGATATCATGGGTTTCGATTATTTCAGTCAGCATACCGTCTTTTCCGACACGGCAGATTCCTCTGGTCACACCGCCGTTCTCGCTCAAAGTTTTTTCCAGTACAAAACTGACCATACAAACTTGTATTTTATCAGTATTCTGACTGCTTGTCAAATAAGAATACGCTTTCCGGTATGCTTCTTTCCCATAATAGTCATCCGCATTAATCACAAGGAAGGGGGCGTCTACCAGATCCCGGCAGCACAGGATAGCCTGTCCTGTTCCCCACGGCTTGGTTCTTCCGGAAAATTTCCCCTGGTATTGTTCCGGGATATCTTCCACCTCCTGGAATGCATACGCTACGTCTATCTGTTTTTCGATCCGTTTTCCTATTACTTCACGAAAAGTTTCTTCCAGATCTTTTCTGATAACAAACACCACTTTGTCAAATCCTGCTTCAATAGCATCATATATGGAATAGTCCATAATAATTTCTCCGCCCGGTCCTACCGGTGCAAGCTGTTTGATTCCACCGCCGAACCGTGATCCTATTCCCGCAGCCATTATTACAAGCGTTGCTTTACTCATATCTGTTTCCCCCACTTATTCTCCCAGGCCGTCTTTCACAAGCTGAACCATTGCAGCAAGAGCCTGTTCTTCATCGTCTCCTTCACAGATGATCTGAATCTCATCGCCGCTTTTGATACATGCGCCCAGCACACTGAGCACACTTTTGGCATTCGCCGTCACATCTTCGTACCGTGTTTTTTTATACACAGTGATTTTGCTTTTAAATTCCATCGCGGTCTTGCAGAACAGACCGGCCGGTCTCAAATGGAGACCAGTGGGATTCTTGATTATCACTTTTTCGTTTACCATTTTATGTCAACTCCTTATACTGTTTTTTAGAAATACCCAAGATTACTCACTGCTTTCGTCCGTTCCGTCAACTGTTGTTTCCTGTTTTTCTTCCAGAACAAGCTGTACTGTCACTTCATTTACCAGGGTGATACCATCCGGAACATTAACAGCTACCGGCACGTCATATGTTCCGGGTTCTGTATAATCCTTCAGATCCACTGACACAGCATTGCTGATATCCAGCACATCCAGCAGCTCATCACTTCCTCTGAACTGGAGTGTAATCTCTGCATCCGGCTCATAGGATACCTGCAGCTTGTCTGACAGGTTATTGATCCGGATAGAACTTACCATGAAATCTACAGAGCGTGTTCCTTCTTCCTCAATCACTACTGTAACCAGAACATTCCCCGCATTTTCCTCAACCAGACTGATCCCATCGGGAAGGTATGGCGTAATATCTATTGTTTTTTCAATTCTCTTATCCGCTCCGTTTACATTAAGTTCCGAAGCCGGAATATCGATCTCAGTCACGCCGGCCAGATCTTCACTCCTGCCGCTGATCTGTACACTTTCAGGCTCGCTGGTAATTCCTGTCACCTGATATCCGTCTGCGGGAGTTCCCGAAGTACTGAAGACAACAGGAACGGATTTGAACGGACGGACTTCCACATGGACAGTGATACCGTCCTCCCCCAGATTATTACTGATCTGACTGTTTGTCATCTCATTCCCGTTTGCATCATAAAGAACCAGAGTGGCCGGAAGATCTGTATCTTTCGAAATTCCGTCAATATTAATGCTTGCGACTGCCCGGTCCACCTGCTCGATCATCGACTCCGAACCCGTTATGGTAACACGTTCCGGACTTACTGTCATATCTCCCAGTATATATCCGTCCCGCTGGGTTCCTTTATGTTCGACTGTCAGAGCAAGAACTTTTTTCCCGGTCTTTTCTACTTTAATCTGAAGATTGCGCGGATTCGCTTCTGCTGATTCATAGTCCCCTGTATACCGCGGAATTGTAACCTTAATCGGGACAAGACCTGTATCGGTGTCCATTTCACGGATATCCGCCGTAGCTACAATATCATCTGTATTAATCTCCTGCAGAGTCTGGCGTTTTGCATAAACTGTAACATTTACGTTCTGCTCATCTACAACCTGATAAACATTCCCCTCCTGGGTGATAATATCTTCGTTAACAATTGTTACCGGTATATTCAGATAAGTATCGCTTGAAACCGGATTGTCAATATTCACCACAATCAGCCATAAAAAAGCTGCAAATACAAAAGCCAGAAGTTTCAGGCCAGGATTTTTCGTAAACTTATATTTCTTCATGTCCTGCGCCATCCTTTCCGTATAGCAAATTTCTTTGGTTCAGAATTTCTATACTGAATCCGGCTCAGCCATTTTCTCAGTTCTTCTTCATTTATATCTCTGGTAAGATTGCCGCCCATAGCCACAGAAACCATACCGGTTTCCTCGGACACAACAATCACAAGAGCATCGCACACCTCGCTCATTCCCAGAGCCGCCCTGTGCCTGGTTCCCAGATCTTTGCTGATACTCATATTATCCGATAAAGGCAGATAGCACGTTGCCGATGTAATCCTGTCGCCGCGGATAATTACTGCTCCGTCATGCAACGGTGTATTATGTTCAAAAATATTAATCAGCACCTGTGAAGACACTTTACAGTCCAGCTCAATTCCTGTCATTTCATACTCGTTAAGCTGAATTGCCTGTTCCACTACAATCAGCGCTCCGGTACAGACACTGCCCATTTCAAAACATGCGCGCACAATCCCGTCTGCAGTTTCATCAGAAAAGCGCTGATTATCCTTGTTTCTGTCAAAAAGATTAATATTGCTGAAGAGATTTTTTTCTCCCAGTTTTTCCAGCGCACGCCGCAGTTCCGGCTGAAACACAACAACCGCTGCGGTAGCGAGAACACTGATACACTGCCCCGCAAGAAATAAGATTGTATGCATCTGGAAAACCCATGCCAGCAAAATAAACAGTCCAAGCATGATAATTCCGCGCAAAAGCATCCACGCTTTGGTATTTTTTATCCAAAGCATGATTTCATATACGATAACTGCTATTATCAGAATCTCAACGACATCCTTTATCTGTATATCCGGTAAATACATGCCGTTCGCATATCTGCTGAATAAGCTTCTTATCCAGTCCATCATATTCTGTATCACCGCCTTATTAATTCAAACACTTCCCTGGCAGAACGCTCTTCCATCTGAAGAGCACACCGTTTTTTGCGTTACTGTCCGTTATTATCATTCTGCCGGTTCTGATCCAGTCCCAGTTCTTTACTCAGACTTCTTGTAAGAAGAATTTCTTCTGTATTCCTCTCAGACTCCGCCGGGGAATCCCCCATTCCGTCTGCAGACTGCTGACCTCTTCCAGAAGAAAAGCCTTCCCTTGCTCCCGCCGGATCCTCCGGCCTTCCCGGCTTCCGTTCCGTAATATGTTTCACTCTCTTATCCGGAACAGATACACCGATCTTGGGAATCGCTTTCACATAATAATAATATTCGTCATCTTCAAACTGAACATTCTCTGTCCGGGAATAATCTACTGAGAAGAATACAATTTCCAGAACAAATCCCACAAATACTCCCAGCACCGCACTCAATATTATAACTACGTAGGAAATCTTTTCATCCAGGAACAGATTGCCTGCCGCTGCAGCCACAATACAGACAGCTGCACCGGTCACGGACGCAATCTTCCATGCATGATCCACGGAACGCGTCCGTACTGCATGAACCGCCAGAATACCGATTACTACGATCATTACCATAAGCCACATTTCATGATTGGCCAGGACCTGTTTGGTAAAACTAAGGAGCCCTTCCGTCAGTTCATCAGCTCCCGAACTTTTAAGTGCAGTAGCAGAAACCTTTACGAAATGAATCATATAATAAGCGATCACTCCGCATCCCGCCGGCACGATCCAGACCGGTGTCCCCAGAAGTCCGAAGGCAACCGGAATCACAAAGGGAATCTTCAGTCCGAAAGCGATCACAGATAAAAGCAGCAGCCATGATTTTCCCGGAGTAAAGCGGAAATAAAAAATATACATCAAGAGGAAAATCAAAGCGGAAATAATCGCAATAGGCATAGACAGCGCATAAAAGTGAACAAGAACAAGGGCCGTAGCCGCGAAGGTCATAACAATCATCGGGAGGAATGCACAGATTACTGCCAGTCCAATGGTACAGAAAACAGAAGAAGCTGTCTTCATAAAACCGATATTGTAATTAATCATTCCAAACAGCAGCAGACCCATCAGAAGCTGAAGTGTCTTAAGAATATAAAGAGAATAATTCGCATAAAGCCTCTGTAATTTTTCTTTCAAAACAAGTAAGCTACTCATGGTCTCTGTACTCCTTTTTATAGATCTTTTCAAGCCGGGACATATCCCTGTAATATTTTTTTACACGCTGTTTCGCCTGCGTATGTTTTTTCCTGTAAAACCGTCCGGCGCCCACACCGTAAATAATCAGCAGGGCAAAATAAGCGCCTGCAGCAATTGTGACAAATATCAGAAGCTTCAGGATAGTAAGCTTTTCCAGAAGCGCATCTGCCCCGCATAAAGTCAGAAGCGCCGCAGCCAGAAGATATCCTACTGTAATCCATATCAGCGTAATCCACGTATTCAGACTGGAGTAATCCTTCTTATAATAGCCGCTGATTTTGATATCCTCTTCGCCATATTCTTTTTCATATATCGCCATTTTTGTCATCAGGCGTATTTTTCTTTTATCAAGCATAACGTTCTACACATCCTTCCTGTACAACGCATTCTTTTATCTATTTTAGTCATTATGTTTTAGTATAGCATATACTCAGACACCTTGTCCAATGCTTATAGTTAAAAACCAGACATTTTCTGCTCCGGCCTTTTTCAGCATTCCCGCGCAGCGTTCAATCGTACTTCCCGTCGTATAGATATCATCAATAAGAAGAACATTTCTGCAGGGTTTCCACCTTTTTGAGACAGCAAACGCACCTTTCAGATTTTCTCTTCTTTCCTGCGGATCAAGCATTTTCTGGGGTCTTGTCTTTTTTATTCTGAACAGCACATCCGTCTGAATCGGAATTCCGGTCGCTTCTGCCAGTATTCCGGCAAGAATTTCCGCCTGATTAAATCCCCGCTTCCGCTTTTTTGACGGATGCAGAGGAACAGGGATAATTACCTCAATGCCTTTTGAAGCAATCCATTTCCCATAGCATGCCGCCATTTCCTCGGCAAAAAGTCTGCCATAACTGCGTTTGTTATGGTATTTGAAGCGGTAAACCGCACCCGGAACCGGATCCTGATGAATCCACAGGCTTCTGCCCTGTGCGATATTGGAATCCTTTTTCCGGCAATCCGCACAGTATTCCCTGGTTTCTTTTTTCAAAGGTTTACCGCACCTCATGCAGCGGGGCTCCCGGATATATATAATCTTCTTTCTGCAGTCCGGGCAGATCCCTTCCCTGTATATTTCCCCGCAGAAAGGACAGACAGGGGGATACAGGAGTCTGAGCAGGCTCTCTAAAACTCGCGGATACGCTCTGCCAGACTTGTATATCTGGCCTGTTCGTTTTTGTTTTGTATCATTTCCTGAAATACAGCATCACTCCCTACAATTGTGAGGCATTTCTTTGCCCTTGTTACAGCTGTATACAGAAGATTGCGGGTATACAGCAGTTTCGGGCCGGCAAGCAGAGGAATAATAACTGCCGGATATTCGCTCCCCTGAGATTTGTGAACCGTTATGGCATACGCCAGTTCCAGTTCTTCCGTCATATCAAAACTGTATTTCACCTTTCTGGACTCATCAAATTCTACTTCCAGCGTCTCTGTATACTCATTAATTTCCGTAATAATTCCCATATCACCGTTAAAAATTCCGGTTCCCTTATCAACTGTCAGTCCGAATTTTGTGGAAACTTCCCACTCGAGCTGATAATTGTTCTTAATCTGCATTACCTTATCGCCTACCCGGAACAGTCTGCCGTTTATCTCCCGTTCCGTTCTGCCTTTCTGCGGGGGATTCAGATACCGCTGAAGAATCCCGTTCAGTCTTTCCACACCCAGCAGTCCTTTTCTTGTAGGGGTCATCACCTGGATTTCATTGGGGTGTGCGTGAACATATCCGGGCAGTTTTTTCTGAATCAGCATGATAACAACACCGATAATTGTGTCCGCATCCTGCCGCCTCAGGAAGAAAAAGTCCCGGCTTTTGTTATCCAGAATAACCGGCTCGCCGGCGTTGATTTTATGTGCGTTAACCACAATATCGCTCTCTCCTGCCTGACGGAAAATCCGGGTAAGAGTAACCACCGGGAATCTCTGAGACGCAATAATATCTTTCAGCACGCTGCCCGGTCCCACAGACGGGAGCTGATCCACATCCCCCACCAGAACAAGTCTGGTGCCCGGCACAACAGCCGAAAGCAGAGCATGCATAAGAGGCAGATCAACCATTGACATCTCATCAATAATAATCACATCCGCTTCAAGAGGGTTCTGCCGGTTCCGCAGGAATCCGCCAATGCTGTCTTCCTCCTCCGGATTCACATTTACTTCCAGAAGGCGGTGAATCGTCTGGGCCTCGTATCCTGTAGCCTCTGTCATACGTTTGGCCGCTCTTCCTGTGGGGGCAGCCAGAAGGATGCTCATCCCCTCGCTGTCAAAAAAACGGATCATCGTGTTGATCGTAGTCGTTTTTCCCGTTCCCGGCCCGCCGGTAAGCACAAGAAGACCATGCTTAATGGATTCAATAACCGCCCTGTGCTGCATAGGGTCCAGTTCGATTTCCTCGCTTTCTTCCACTCTGCGCAGCCGGGATTCCATCAGATCTTCCGGCATATCGCAGTCAATATCCAGATCGTGCAGCATCTTTGCCGTGTTCAGTTCCAGATAATAATAATGAGCCGGATATACCCTGATTTCGCCTTCCTGTTCTTTCATAACAGTCTTTCGCTCAATACACAGATCCATCACATGCTTTTCGATATCCTTTATCTCTACCTCAAGAAGAATCCCAGCACGCCTCAGCAGTTCCTCCTGGGGAAGGTACACATGTCCTTCCGCAACCGCCTGCTGAAGTGTATAGAACAGCCCGCTTTTGATCCGGTAATCCGAATCTGTATGTATACCAATCCGGGCGGCTATTTCATCCGCCGTTTTAAATCCGATCCCCTCTATGCTGTCTGCAAGCTGATAAGGATTCTCCTCCAGCACTTTGTATACATCCATACCATACTTCTGATAGATCTTCGCCGCAAGCCGGTTGGAGATGCCATACTTCTGGAGATAGATCATAGCCTTGCGCATGTCCTTTTTTTCCTCAACCTGCTCCGCTATTTCTCTTGCCTTGCGCTCGCTGATTCCCTTTATCTCAGCCAGACGCTCAGGCTCTTCTTCAATAATCCGGAATGTATCCTCGCGGAATTTTTTTACAATTCTTCCTGCCAGAGCCTGTCCCACGCCTTTTATGGCGCCCGAACCAAGATAACGCTCAATTGAGACAATATCCTCCGGTTCTTTCAGCGTATGGGAGGAAACCTTCAACTGCAGGCCATACACGTTGTGGTTCGTATATTCCCCCTTAAGCTCCATCATTTCGCCTTCGCTGATAAAGTTAAAATTCCCTACACAGGTTATCTCTCCATCATCATTTTCCAGACGAAATACGGTATATCCGTTTTCCTCATTGCGGAACACGATATGCTCCACATATCCTGTAACAACTTCCACTGTCAATCCTTCCTCACAGCAGGACAGGGGTGCGCCCGCCTGTTCACACCCCTGTCCTAATAGTCTTTCCTTCCACTCATAAACTCAACAAACTGTCCGGTTCCGATAGCCACAACTTTCATCGGATCCTCTGCCGTCATAGTATTAATGCCGGTCTTTTCCTCAATCAGTTCTTCCAGTCCCCGAAGAAGCGCTCCTCCTCCGGTCAGGACAATTCCTCTGTCGAGAATATCCGCCGAGAGCTCCGGCGGCGTCTGTTCAAGCACTGCAATGACTGCTTCAACAATCTGGCTGGCAGCTTCCCTCAAAGCTTCCTCCGTCTCCGAAGATGTAACGGTTACGGTCTTCGGCAGTCCCGTGACCAGATTGCGTCCTCTGACTTCCATTGTCTCCTCTTCTACAAGAGGATATGTGGTTCCGATCTTGATTTTAATATCTTCAGCAGTTCTCTCGCCGATCAGAAGATTATGTTTCTTCCTCATATATCGGACAATAGCCTCATCAAAATCATCCCCCGCCACTTTAATGGAGGTATTTACAACGGTGCCTCCCAGAGAGATCACGGCAATATCCGCCGTTCCTCCTCCGATATCTACAATCATATTGCCGCAGGGCTTGGCAATATCAATCCCTGCTCCGATCGCAGCCGCCACAGGTTCTTCAATCAGGTGCACCTCTCTTGCTCCTGCAGCAAATGTGGCTTCCTCCACGGCCTTTTTCTCAACCTCTGTTACCCCGCTGGGAACGCAGATGCTGATGCGGGGTTTTTTAAAAGTACGTTTGCCCAGAGCTTTCTGCACAAAATATTTAATCATTTTTTCTGTTACGGTATAGTCGGATATTACCCCCTGCCTCAGCGGACGCACGGCCACTATATTTCCCGGAGTTCTTCCCAGCATCAGCCGGGCTTCTTCTCCGATCGCCTTAATGACATTTGTATCCCGGTCAAACGCCACAACTGAGGGTTCTTTTAATACAACACCTTTTCCCTTAACGTACACAAGTACGCTGGCAGTTCCTAAATCTATTCCGAGATCTACTGACATACTGACTCTCCCTTCCAAACTGTCTATACTCTTTTTCCCGTAAACCTGTTCCGGCACGGCATTTCTGCCTGTGCCGGAACTGTGTATCTTTCTCCCCGAAAGGTTTTCTCTGTTCTCTGTAAGACCGGCTGATAAGCTTCTGTACAGCCCGTCTGCATCACTAGTATAATAAACTTTTCAAAAAATGGAAATACTTTTTTCCATTTTTATTTTTTCTTAAGGATTGCATCAATATATTTCCCGGTATAGGATTTTTCGTTCTGTGCCACTTCTTCCGGAGTCCCGCAGGCCACGACTGTTCCGCCCCGTTCTCCTCCTTCCGGGCCAATATCTATAATATAATCTGCTGTTTTAATTACATCCAGATTATGTTCGATTACAATTACTGTATTTCCGTCTCCTGACAGTCTTCTCAGAATTTCTGTCAGCTTATGGACATCCGCGAAATGCAGTCCTGTTGTGGGCTCGTCCAGAATATAAACCGTCTTTCCTGTGCTGCGCTTGCTCAGTTCGGCAGCCAGCTTGATTCTCTGGGCCTCTCCTCCTGAAAGTTCAGTGGAAGGCTGTCCCAGACGGATATAGGAAAGTCCCACATCGTTGAGTGTTTCCATTTTTCTCCGGATACTGGGCACATGCGCAAAAAACTCCAGCGCTTCTTCCACCGTCATGTTAAGCACATCATAGATTGTTTTCCCTTTATATTTTACTTCCAGAGTCTCCCGGTTATACCTTTTGCCGCCGCAAACTTCACAGGGCACATATACGTCCGGCAGAAAATGCATTTCAATCTTCAGAATTCCGTCTCCGGCGCAGGCTTCACAGCGTCCGCCCTTGACATTAAAACTGAATCGGCCTTTCTTATATCCTCTTGCCTTGGCATCCGGCGTGGCTGCAAAAAGGTCGCGGATCAGATCAAAAACACCGGTGTAAGTAGCCGGATTGGAGCGAGGTGTTCTTCCAATCGGGGACTGATCAATCGCAATTACTTTATCCACCTGCTCCAGCCCTTCTATTTTCCGGTGTTTTCCCGGCACCGTACGGGCATGGTTCAGATCCCTTGCCAGACGTTTGTAGAGGATCTCATTCACCAGAGAACTCTTGCCCGAACCGGAAACTCCGGTTACGCAGGTCATCACTCCAAGAGGGAAATCCACATCAATATTTTTCAGATTATTCTCCCTGGCTCCCTTCACTTTCAGCCAGCCTGTCGGCTTTTTCCGCTCCTCCGGCACGGGAATCTTTATTTTTCCGCTTAAGTATGCGCCTGTGATCGAGTTTTCATTCGCCATAATCTCTTTTGCCGTGCCTGTTGCCACAACTTCTCCGCCGTGTTCCCCTGCTCCGGGTCCGATGTCCACAATATAATCTGCCGCAAGCATAGTATCCTCATCATGTTCCACCACAATCAGAGTATTCCCCAGATCTCTGAGATGCTTCAGGGTGGCAAGGAGTTTGTCATTGTCTCTCTGGTGCAGACCGATACTCGGCTCATCCAGGATATAGGCCACACCGACGAGCCCGGAACCGATCTGGGTAGCCAGACGGATCCGCTGGGCCTCTCCCCCGGACAAGGTTCCGGTCGCCCGGGCAAGCGTAAGATAGTCCAGTCCCACATCCATAAGGAACTGTATTCTTGCTTTAATTTCTTTCAGTATCTGGCCGCCGATAAGCATCTGTGTTTTGGTCAGCTCCAGTTCATTCAGAAACTGCTGCAGCTTTTCAATGGAAAGCGCCGTCACCTCGGCTATATTCCGCCCTCCTACAGTTACAGCCAAAGCCCCCGGCTTCAGTCTCTGTCCTTTACATGCGGAACAGGGCGTAATATTCATAAATGTCTCATACTCCGCCTTCATTGTCTCTGAACCGGTTTCCCGGTATCTGCGTTCCACATTTTTTATCAGGCCCTCAAAGGCAACATCATAGACGCCTTCTCCTCTCTGTCCTTTGTAAAAGACTTTTACACTCTTCCCATTCGTTCCATGAATCAGAATGTCATGGATCTTTTTCGGATATTTTTCAAAAGGCGTATCCAGATCAAATCCGTACTCCCTGCAAAGCGCGTCAAGGATCGCCCGGGTAAAACTTCCTTTGTCGGTACAGGACTGCCAGCCGAGAACAGCGATCGCTCCTTCGTTAATGGAGAGAGACGGATCCGGTATCATCAGTTCCTCCGCAAATTCCATCTTGTATCCCAGGCCATAGCACTCCGGGCAGGCTCCGAAGGGATTATTAAAGGAAAAACTTCTCGGTTCAATTTCTTCTATACTGATCCCGCAGTCCGGGCAGGCAAAATTCTGACTGAAATTTAACGGCTCTGCGCCGATCACATCTACTACAAGAAGGCCCTCCGCCAGATGAAGTACACTTTCCACAGAATCGGTCAGTCTCTGCTCGATTCCCGGACGGACTATCAGACGATCTACAATAATCTCAATATTATGCTTGATATTCTTATCCAGCGTAATCTCTTCCGACAGTTCATATATGTTTCCGTCCACACGGACCCGCACATATCCGCTCTTCCTGGATCTCTCAAAAAGTTTCGCATGGGTTCCCTTTCTCCCGCGGACGACCGGTGCCAGAAGCTGGATTCTTGTTCCTTCCGGCAACGCCATAATCTGATCCACCATCTGATCTACCGTCTGTCTGGAGATCTCCCGGCCGCACTTCGGACAATGCGGGATCCCGGCTCTGGCATACAGAAGACGAAAATAGTCGTATATCTCCGTTACTGTTCCGACTGTGGAACGCGGATTATGATTCGTCGATTTCTGATCAATGGAAATCGCCGGAGAAAGGCCTTCAATACTTTCTACATCCGGTTTTTCCATCTGTCCCAGGAACTGCCGGGCATAGGAAGACAAAGACTCCATATAACGTCTCTGCCCCTCTGCATATATGGTATCAAATGCAAGAGAGGATTTTCCCGATCCGCTCAGCCCGGTCAGAACGACCAGTTCATTACGCGGAATATCCACATCTATATTTTTCAGATTGTTCTCATTTGCGCCGCGGATTCTGATATATTTCCGGGCATCCATTTTTGTTCCCATATATTTCTTTTGTTTCCTTCCTGTTATTCAATATCATTAAGCATTTTCTTCAGATCAACCAGCTTGTCACGCAGTTCTGCGGCAGCCTCGAAATTCAGCTCTGCAGCTGCTTTCTTCATCTGTTTCGTCAGATCCTTGATCAGTTTTTCCAGCTCTTTTGCGCTCATGGACTCCGGATCTTTCTCCATCCGCAGCTCTTCCGCGGCAACTTTCTTTGATATACTGATCAGATCACGGACAGATTTCCGGATGGTCTGCGGTGTAATGCCGTGTTCTTCATTGTACTTCATCTGTATTTCACGGCGCCGCCTGGTTTCATCCACAGCCATCTGCATGGACTCTGTAACCGTATCTGCATACATGATTACATGGCCTTCCGCGTTGCGGGCCGCACGGCCGATGGTCTGAATCAGAGATGTCTCGGAACGCAGGAATCCTTCCTTATCCGCATCCAGAATGGCTACCAGAGTAATCTCCGGAATGTCAAGTCCCTCCCTGAGAAGGTTAATCCCTACAAGTACGTCAAATACATCCAGACGCATATCACGGATAATCTCTGTTCTTTCCAGTGTGTCCACATCCGAATGCAAATATTTCACCCGGATGCCTACTTCCCGCATGTAATCGGTAAGATCTTCCGCCATCCGTTTTGTCAGAGTTGTGACAAGCACCTTATTTTTCTTTGCAACTTCTTTGTTAATCTCTCCAATCAGGTCATCAATCTGCCCTTCCACCGGCCGGATACTTACCTCCGGATCAAGAAGTCCGGTAGGACGGATCACCTGCTCCGCCCGCAAAAGCTCATGCTCTGCTTCATAAGGACCAGGCGTGGCCGATACGAACAGAACCTGATTAATCTTACTCTCAAATTCTTCAAAATTCAAGGGGCGGTTGTCCTTCGCAGAAGGCAGCCGGAACCCGTAATCCACAAGTGTACTCTTCCGGGACTGATCGCCATGATACATGCCGCCGATCTGAGGGATCGTCTTGTGCGACTCATCGATCATCATAATAAAGTCATCCGGAAAATAATCGATCAGCGTATACGGCGGCTGCCCCGGCGCAAGTCCTGCCAGATGGCGGGAATAATTCTCAATTCCTGAGCAGAAGCCGGTTTCTTTGAGCATTTCTATATCGAAATTTGTCCGCTCTGCAATTCTCTGGGCCTCCAGCAGTTTGTCCTGACGCTTGAACTCCTTTACCCGCTCGTCCAGTTCTTCCTCAATATCATGTACGGCTCTTTTGATGTTTTCTTTATCGACAACATAGTGCGAAGCCGGGAAAATTGCCACGTGCTTCAACTCATCCTTAATTTCCCCTGTCAGGATATCGATCTCAGTGATCCGGTCAACTTCATCGCCGAAAAATTCAATCCGGACCGCCGTTTCACTTTCATATGCCGGTATAATCTCCAGCACATCTCCCCGCACGCGGAATGTTCCCCTGTGGAAATCCATATCATTGCGGTCATACTGTATCTCAATCAGTTTACTGATTACCTCGTCCCTGTCTTTTATCATCCCGGGGCGCAGAGAAATCACCATATTCTGATAGTCCACCGGGTTGCCTAGGCCGTAGATGCAGGATACACTGGCTACGATGATCACATCCCGCCGCTCCGTCAGCGCCATGGTGGCAGAAAGGCGAAGTTTGTCGATCTCATCATTGATTGATGAATCCTTGGCAATGTAGGTGTCCGAGGAAGGGACATAGGCCTCCGGCTGGTAGTAGTCGTAATAGGACACAAAATATTCTACGGCATTGTTCGGGAAGAACTCCTTGAACTCGCCGTAGAGCTGTGCCGCCAGTGTCTTGTTATGAGCAATAATCAGCGTCGGTTTATTTAATTGCTGAATGACATTTGCCATTGTGAAGGTTTTTCCTGAGCCGGTGACTCCCAGAAGGGTCTGGCACTGGTTGCCTTCCTTAAAACCTTTGACCAGCTGCTTGATGGCCTGGGGCTGGTCGCCGGTGGGTTTATATTCTGATACCAATTCAAAGTGATCCATGATTTTACCCTTCTCCCTTTTGTTTTAATCCATTTACCATTCTATTTTTTCTCTGTTATCTGCTTCCATCATTGCAGGAAATAGCATTTGATAAGTTTCGTTATACTATTACTTCTTTGCCGGGAAATCCGTATGTCCATTTAACAGTACGGACCTGTCTCTGCCCTTTTCGGACATTATAGCAAATATAATAATAAAAGTATATACTGCGGGAGCCAAAAAAAGTACAAATGTTCGGGTATACATATGTACGGGAACAACCGCCCGGTGGAAAAGGCCGGGAAATGCCGGTTTGCATCCGGCCATCTTTTCGTCCGGCTTCAGCGGCACTTAATCCATAATAAATCAATGCCTGCAAATTCTTGAAATCTGTTTTTCTCAGTGCTACTATAAAAATGTTGAAGACGATGGATCAGACTTCTGTTGTCTTTTCCATGTTTCAGAATAAAAAGACAGAACAATTAACAGAAAGGAGCCGGCATTTCTGCCGTGAGAATGCTATGAAAAAAATGATACTCGTCACTTCTCCCCCGGCCTGCGGGAAAACTTATATTTCAAAACAGCTTGCCAGAAATTTAAAACATGTCGTCTACCTCGATAAGGACACCCTGATTCCGCTGTCCAATCGGGTATTTACGGTTGCCGGTGAAGAAATAAACCGAAGTTCAAAATTCTTTGAAGAAAATATCCGGGATTACGAATACGAGACAATCGTAGATATTGGCGTCGAGGCATTGGAGTACGATGATATTGTTCTGATCAACGCTCCGTTTACAAAGGAGGTCCACAATGAGGAAACCCTGGAACGTTTCCGCACAAAACTCCGTACAAAGGGAGCAAAACTGGTTATCATCTGGGTAGTCACCGATCCGGAAGTCTGTCATCAGCGGATGATCGAGCGGAACTCGGAACGGGACACATGGAAGCTGTCACACTGGGATGAATATATCAGAACCGTTGATTTCCGTATTCCTGAACCTCTGGAAAGACTGGACGCCGGCCATGATCTGATCCTCTTCCACAGATCGGAAGAGCGTCGTGTAGGGAAAGAGTGTAGATCTCGGTGGTCGCCGT
>USFD01000005.1 GCA_900553885.1 uncultured Ruminococcus sp. | reverse complement strand
TAAGATTTCGAAGCGGAGCCAGAATTCCATACCCGGCATCTCCGTCCCATTCTATCCCGGAACTTCTGAATACTTTCCGATATTTCTTAATCTACGTTCATTTCGACAAATCCGAATCTTTCTTAAGTTCACAGGATTGACATACTTTCCTGCTAGGATTAGGATAAAATAAAACTGGGCGGAACAGCTTGAGAAGCTAAGTTTACGGCAAAAATAGAAAGAGAGGATCTGTGATGGAAAAGATAAAGATTCTTGTTGTAGATGATGAAAGCAGAATGCGGAAACTTGTGAAGGACTTCCTGAGCCGGGAGGGGTATACCGTTCTGGAAGCGGCAGACGGTGTGGAAGCAATGGATATTTTTTATGAAGACAAAGAGATTGCAATGGTCATTCTCGACGTAATGATGCCCAGAATGGACGGCTGGCAGGTGTGCCGGGAGATCCGGGAATCCTCAAAGGTGCCGGTGATTATGCTGACAGCACGTTCGGAGGAGAGAGACGAACTTCAGGGATTTGAGCTTGGAGTAGACGAATATATTTCGAAACCTTTCAGCCCGAAGATTCTGGTTGCAAGGGTGAATGCCATTTTAAGAAGAACCCGCGGGACAGACGGCGGAGATGTGATATCCGCGGGCGGAATTGTGATTGATAAGGCTGCTCATATTGTAAAGATTGATGGGAAATCCATCGATCTTAGCTACAAGGAATTTGAACTTCTGGCTTATTTCATAGAGAACCAGGGAATTGCTCTGTCCAGAGAGAAAATACTGAATAATGTATGGAATTATGATTATTTCGGAGATGCCCGTACGATTGATACACATGTAAAGAAACTGAGAAGCAAACTGGGAGACAAAGGCGAGTATATCAAGACGATCTGGGGAATGGGATATAAGTTCGAGGTGGAAGGATGAAACATTCAATCCGTAGACAGATAACGGTTATTTTTATCTGTGTGCTTGTTTTTATTCTCAGCAGTTTGTTTGTTGTGAATATGGGATTCCTTGAACAGTATTATTTCTCATATAAAACAAAGGATCTTCTCGATACGTACAAGGATGTGGATCAGGCGCTTCAGAAAGATACTTTCCGGGACGATGATGTGCAGAATAAAATTCTTTACCAGGTCGAAAAGATGAATGTGGATCTGATTATTATAGACAGCCGCGGAGAGAATGCATTTTCAACGATCAGTGACAAGGATCCCCGTCTGCTTCAGATGCTGTCGGATTTTCAGAGCATTGTAGAAAATGATACGGTTCCGGGATATGTAATGCAGCAGACGGATGATTATATACTGTACCGCACGTCTGACTGGCAGGGCGGGACGGAATACCTGAAGATGTATGGATATTTTTCAGACAGTTCCTTTTTTATGATGCAGAGCCCTCTGGAAAGTATCCGGGAGAGTGCGTCTCTTGCAAACCGGTTTCTGATCTATCTTGGAGTGGTCGGTATTATTTTCGGAGGAGCGCTTGTATGGTTTTTCTCCAGAAAAATAACGAAGCCGATCATGGAACTGGCGGATCTGTCAAAGGAAATGGCCAATCTGAATTTTGATGCGAGATATACCCGGGGAGGCAATGATGAAATCAGCATTCTCGGCGAGAATTTCAACAAAATGTCCGCACAGCTGGAAAAAACGGTTTCAGAGCTTAAGAGTGCCAATAATGAGCTGAAGAAAGATATTGAACAGAAGGAAAAAATGGAAGACATGCGCAATGAATTCCTCGGCAATGTATCTCATGAGCTCAAGACACCCATTGCTCTGATTCAGGGATATGCGGAAGGTCTGAAAGAAGGCGTTAATGATGATGCCGAAAGCAGGGAATTCTACTGTGATGTTATTATGGATGAAGCCGGAAAGATGAATCAGATGGTTAAAAATCTGCTGACTCTGAATCAGCTGGAATTTGGTTCGGACGAAGTTGTATTTGAACGGTTTGATATAGTACGGCTTGTCCGCGGAGTAGTGGCAAGCTGCGATATTCTGATCCAGCAGGCGGAGGCAAAAGTAAATTTTGTATCGGAAGATCTGATTTATGTGTGGGCGGATGAATTTAAGACAGAACAGGTTGTGAGAAATTATCTGACCAACGCGATCCATCACGTAGAAAACGAGAAACGGATTGAAGTAAAAATACAGAAAGAAAACGGCAAAGTGAGAGTTTCTGTGTTTAACAGCGGCAAGCCGATACCGGAAGAAGATCTCCCGAAACTCTGGGATAAGTTTTATAAGGTTGATAAGGCTCATACAAGAGAATACGGAGGAAATGGAATCGGACTTTCCATTGTAAAGGCAATTATGGAGTCTTTCCATCAGCAGTATGGTGTGAAGAATTTTGATAATGGCGTAGAATTCTGGTTTGAACTGGATGCGCAGGATATACAGTCGGACAATACGGAAACGGCAGAGAAAGATGAATCTGACACACTGCCAGAGTAAAGTGGCAAAATTATGCCAAGGTAAAGTGGTAAAATTTTGGCTTTACATCAGAAAGAAAATGCGGTAGAATATTTTTTGTTAATAAAAAATACTTTGAGGCATACGGTATGCCAACTGGCAACAGTCGGTATTGCGTATGCCTTATCTGTTATAGCAGTTTGCTGTGCGGAAGGTGAATTTGCCGCAACGGGGGGATAACAGCACGGCTGAGCTGCTGCAGACGTTACAGTTATTAATGAGAATGAGAGAGCACAGGAGGAAAAACGAATGTATAAGCAGATTTATAATGCCGTTTCATCTGTAGACAGTTTTGTCTGGGGCTGGGGAATGATTGTACTTCTTCTGGGAACCCATCTGTTCCTGACAATCCGCACAGGATTTATTCAGCGGAAGACGATTACAAAGGGAATACCCCTGTCAGTTTCAAAAGAAGAAGATGCTGACGGAGAGGTCAGCCAGTTCGGAGCACTGGCGACAGCACTGGCGTCTACAATCGGAACCGGAAATATTATCGGTGTTGGAACCGCGATTGCTCTGGGCGGTCCGGGAGCAGTACTGTGGTGCTGGCTTACAGGTGTGTTTGGCATTGCGACAAAATATGCCGAATCCCTTATTGCTGTGAAATATCGTGTCAAGACAACTGACGGACGGATGCAGGGCGGCGCTATGTATGCTCTGGAACGCGGACTGAACATGAAGTGGCTGGGGATGCTCTTTGCGGTTTTTGCAGGGTTTGCATCTTTTGGAATCGGATGTGCCACTCAGGTTAATGCAATTGCGGAAGTGTGCAACACAAATCTTGGCATCGAACCATGGATTGTCGGCGTGATTATTGCAGCTCTGACAGCGTTTGTTATTTTCGGAGGAATCAAGAGTATCGCAAGTGTATGTGAAAAGCTTGTCCCGTTCATGGCGCTGTTCTATGTGCTGGGCTGTATTATCATCCTTTGCATTAACCATGAATACATTATTCTTACGGTTCAGACAATATGCCGGCTTGCTTTTGCGGATCAGGGCGCTGTAGTCGGCGGTCTGGTCGGAGGCGGTCTCCGTTATGCAATCCAGTATGGAGTGGCAAGAGGACTTTTCTCCAATGAATCCGGTATGGGTTCTGCACCGATCGCAGCGGCAGCTGCAAAAACCAGGAATCCGGTTCGCCAGGCGCTTGTATCCTCTACAGG
The DNA here is from genome assembly GCA_900553885.1 of uncultured Ruminococcus sp. GTDB lineage: Bacteria > Bacillota > Clostridia > Lachnospirales > Lachnospiraceae > Mediterraneibacter. The sequence goes on along the minus strand of USFD01000005.1, from coordinate 60,767 downwards.
AACATTCTGGGATACTGTTGTTGTCTGCCTGATGACAGGTCTTGTACTTGTATCAACCATGCTTAAGAGCCCGGATATTCTTGCCTCAGTAGACAATGGGGGACAGCTTACAACTATGGCGTTTGCCCAGATTCCGTATTTCGGTCCGTTTATTCTTGTAGTAGGTATTATTACATTTGCGTATTCAACGATTCTTGGCTGGGCTTATTACGGGGAGCGCTGCGTGGAATATTTCTCCGGCAAAAAAGGCCTGATCCCATACAGGGTGCTTTACATTATTGTCGCACTTATTGCCCCTGTACTGGCGCTTGATCTGGTATGGCTGCTTGCCGATATTCTCAACGCGCTGATGGCAATTCCAAACCTGATTGCAGTGCTTCTGCTTTCGCCGGTTATTGTGAAAGAAACGAAAAAATATATCAATAATCTGGATGCAGTGGATGATACGCCGATTCCGGTAGTCAAGACCGGTATCGGAAATGATAAAAAATAATTCTTTATGTTTTCGGTTCAGAAGCGGAGGAGAACAGGATGATAGCGATCATTGATTATGATGCGGGAAATATTAAGAGTGTAGAGAAGGCACTGCACTTTCTCGGACAGAAGGCAGTGGTAACCGGCGATAAGGAGACGATTCTTTCGGCAGAGAAAGTGATACTGCCGGGAGTGGGAGCGTTCGGCGACGCCATGAATACAATCCGGGAGAGAGGGCTGGAGCGTGTGATCCATGAGGTTGTGGAGCAGGGCACGCCTTTCCTCGGAATATGTCTGGGACTTCAGCTGCTCTTTGAGCGCAGCGAGGAAGCGCCGGGGGCGGAAGGCCTGGGAATTCTGAAAGGAGAGATTCTGAAGATCCCGGAAAAAGAGGGGATGAAAATCCCTCACATGGGCTGGAACTCTCTTCACCTTGAACATAACGGACGACTGTTCAGAGGAATACCGGAAGGAGCTTATGTATATTTTGTACATTCCTATTATCTGAAAGCGGCTGATGAGCAGATTGTGAAGGCTTCGACGGAATATTGTACACATATTCATGCTTCCGTGGAGAAAGACAATGTGTTTGCCTGTCAGTTCCATCCTGAGAAGAGCAGTGATGTTGGTCTGCAGATACTGAAAAATTTCGTAGAACTGTAGATTCGCGCGGCTTTTGGCTCAACGCTGAAAAACAGGCGGAAAGGAAAAGATTATGTTTACAAAAAGAATCATTCCCTGTCTTGATGTAAATGGGGGAAGAGTAGTAAAAGGCGTAAATTTTGTTGATCTCAAAGATGCGGGCGATCCGGTTGAGATAGCCAAAGCCTATGATAAGGCAGGCGCGGATGAGCTGGTATTTCTGGATATTACGGCATCCTCCGATGAGAGGAAAACGGTGATTGATATGGTACGGAAAGTGGCGGAATGTGTATTTATTCCGTTTACCGTTGGCGGCGGCATCCGCACGGTAGATGATTTCCGTGCGATTCTCAGAGAAGGCGCGGACAAAATATCAATCAATTCTTCCGCAATCAATACCCCGGAACTGATCAGCAGCGCGGCGGATAAATTCGGCAGCCAGTGTGTTGTGGTAGCTATTGATGCAAAGCGCAGAGAGGACGGATCCGGCTGGAATATCTATAAAAACGGCGGACGGATCGACGTTGGAATTGACGCGGTAGAGTGGGCTATGAAAGTGGAACGTCTGGGGGCAGGGGAGATTCTGCTGACCAGCATGGACTGTGACGGCACAAAAGCCGGTTATGATCTGGAGCTGACGCGGACCATAGCTGAAAACGTTTCAATTCCGGTTATCGCATCCGGAGGAGCCGGAACACTGGAGCACTTCAAAGAGGCGCTGACTGTCGGAAAAGCAGATGCAGCACTGGCCGCTTCCCTGTTCCATTACAAAGAGCTGGAAATCCGGCAGGTAAAAGAATACCTTCTTAAGGAAGGCGTAAGTGTCAGATTATAGAATATAAGTACGGCGTGTACTTGTATATGAAAAAACAATTCAGAAAACTTCCCCCAAAGGGGTACGTCCCCTTTGGGGAGAATATTCAGATAATTTGTGGAGGAGTACAGATATGTCAGGGTTAAACGGCGACTGGTATGAGGCGTTAAAAGGGGAATTTTCAAAACCATATTACAGGAAACTGTTTGAAACGGTGAAACAGGAATACAGCACGCATTTGATTTTCCCTCCGGCGGATGATATTTTTAATGCATTCCATCTTACTCCGCTTAAGGATGTTAAGGTAGTGATCCTGGGACAGGATCCTTATCACAACCACGGGCAGGCTCACGGGCTGTGTTTCTCGGTGCAGAAGGGTGTGGATATTCCTCCGTCGCTTGCGAATATTTATCAGGAACTGCATGATGATCTGGGGTGTACAATCCCGAATCACGGATGCCTGACAAAGTGGGCGCAGCAGGGGGTGCTTCTTCTTAATACAGTGCTGACTGTCAGGGCTCATCAGGCAAATTCCCACAGGGGGATCGGCTGGGAAGAGTTTACAGATGCAGCGATTATGGCGCTGAACAGCCAGGACCGCCCGATTGTGTTCATTCTCTGGGGAAGTCCGGCACAGAGAAAGAAAGTGATGCTGAATAATCCGAATCATCTGATTCTCACAGCACCTCATCCAAGTCCGCTATCCGCTTATCGGGGCTTTTTCGGGAGCAGGCCTTTCAGCAAGACAAACGAATTTTTAGAGAGTCATGGGGTGGAGCCGATTGACTGGCAGATTGATTAAAAAATATTGCATTTTTGCCGGATCAGAGTTATAATTCATACCGTGACAAGCGCAGATGTAGTTCATCGGTAGAACACCAGCTTCCCAAGCTGGGAAGGCGGGTTCGATTCCCGTCATCTGCTTAAAGCCAAACCGGGAGTACTGCAGGATCAGTGTTTCCGGTTTTTCTTTTTTGGTATCGGTTAAATGGAGGAAAAGATATGTTTCGTTTATGGGCAAAGGAGTTTAAGAATAACAGGATGCTTCGGGATATGGTAGTCTGTGAGGAGTCAGAAGATACCCGGACACACAAAATATTCCATGCGCTGGATGAGGTCTGCTATGCGTTTGATCTGAGCAAGCCGATCTGGCTTGACGCTACCATTGAGGAGTTTAAAAGACATGCAAAAGCCAGATTTTATCAGGATAATTTTGTGGACGCAATAGATTTTGATTATCTGGAGATACAGGTCATAGAAGAAGACTGACCGGGAGTTATTGCAGGAGGGGAAATATGAAAGGGATACTGAACAGGATTTTTGTTGAAGGGCTCGGAGGAATGACCCACGGCCTGTTTGCAACACTGATTATAGGAACGATTATTCAGCAGATCGGAACATATGTGCCGGGAAGCACGGGAGATATAATATTGCTGCTGGGAAAAACAGCAGCCGGTCTGACCGGAGCAGGTATCGGTGTAGGGGTTGCCCGGAAGCTGGACGCCGGCCAGCTGGTAATTATTTCGGCGGCTGTTGTGGGGATGATCGGGGCTTTTGCATCCCAGATTCTGTCGGGAAGGATTCTGTCAGGCGGCAGTCTGGTCCTGACGGGGCCGGGAGAACCGCTGGGAGCATTTCTGGCGGCGTATATAGCCATTGAAATCGGGATCCTGATCTCGGGGAAGACAAAACTGGATATTATTCTTACTCCCCTGGTATGTATCGGGGCCGGATCGGCTGTAGCGCTTTTGGCAGGGCCGCCGATTTCCAGATTTATGATGTGGCTGGGCTCTCTGATTAACTGGGGAACAGAGCAGCAGCCGCTGCTTATGGGAGTGGTTGTCTCAGTTCTGATGGGTATGATCCTTACACTTCCTATCAGTTCGGCGGCACTGGGGGTGATTCTTAACCTGTCCGGACTTGCGGCCGGAGCCGCCACAGTGGGCTGCTGCTGCAATATGATCGGTTTTGCCGTGGCAAGTTACAGGGAAAATAAAATCGGCGGATTCCTGGCGCAAGGAATCGGAACCTCCATGCTTCAGGTTCCCAATATTGTGCGTCACCCTCTGATCTGGGTTCCGGCGATTATATCCAGCGCTATTCTCGGCCCGGTGGGGACGATGGTCTTTCACATGACAAATAATGCTACCGGATCCGGCATGGGCACGGCAGGACTGGTAGGCCCTCTTATGACATGGCAGGTTATGACACAGACAGAGGCGGGGACAATTGTCCTGCTTAAAATCATACTGATTCAGTTTGTTCTCCCGGCGGTGCTGACTCTGCTTATCTCTGAATTTATGAGAAAGAAAAAGTGGATCCGCTTCGGAGATATGAAACTGGAACTGTGATTCTTTCTAAAAATTAAAAACCTCTAAAAAAAGAGTGAACTCTGTGACAGGAGGTACAAAATATGGTATACTATGGACTAACATAACAACCAATGGGGGATGTCCGCGATGAAAGGTGAACAGCAGGTTGAGACTGCATTGAAGAGCTACGAGGATGTCGACAGCTGGAAGACTGTGATATTTCTTTACAATGCAGCCCTAAAAGAAGTAGGCACAAAGCTGGAGATTCTCAATGATGAGTTTCAGCATGTGCATAAGTATAATCCCATCGAGCATATCAAGACCAGGATTAAGACGCCGGAGAGCATTGTAAAGAAGCTGAAACGGTATGGATACGAGACATCAATTGAAAATATGGTCAGATATGTGAACGACATAGCAGGCGTAAGGGTAATCTGTTCTTTTACATCCGACATTTACCGGCTGGCTGAGATGATAGGAAATCAGAGCGACCTGAAAGTGCTCTCCATCAAGGATTATATCCGCAACCCGAAGGAGAGCGGGTACAAAAGTTACCACATGCTTGTGTCCGTGCCGATTTTTCTTTCGGACAGTGTGGTAGATACAAAGGTTGAGATCCAGATTCGTACGATCGCAATGGATTTCTGGGCAAGCCTGGAGCATAAGATTTATTATAAATTCGAGGGAAATGCTCCGGAGTATATCAGTCGTGATCTGAGAGAATGCGCAAAGATGGTATCTGAACTGGATGAGAAAATGCTTTCTCTGAATGAGGCGATACAGGAATGTATAGAGCATCAGGCCAATCGGGATAATATGAATGATGTACTGAACAATGTTATCGGCACCGGATCGGAACAGAAAGCCCTGGATTATGCAGGGAAAGAAAACTGAATAAGCACAAAAAGAGACGGAAGATATTGATGCTTTCGTCTCTTTTCGGTATACTAGGTATTTGAAGGGAGAAATGACACATGGAAAGAATAGAAGTTGAACACTGCGATTTTATCCATGTCCACCAGGATACGGTAGATAAAGCGCAGAGCCATCTCCCGGCAGAGGAAGAACTGGCAGCACTTGCAGGTTTTTTTAAAGTATTTGGCGACGTCACCAGGATTAAGATTCTCTGCGTTCTGCTTCAGTCTGAGATGTGCGTCTGTGATCTGGCTCAGACGCTGAATATGACACAGTCGGCGATCTCTCATCAGCTGAGAATACTCAAGCAGATGAAGCTGGTGGACAACCGGCGGGAGGGAAAAACCGTATTTTATTCTCTGGCGGATGGCCATATTAAGACCATTGTAAACCAGGGAATGGAGCACATCCGGGAATAGAAAGATCCGGAAGATGCTCCGGGGATAAAGCTGGACGGAAGTTCAGAGGAAAAAGTCAAAGGAAAAGCTAAGGGAAAAGTTATGACGGGAAGAGTAAAGTGGAAGGGACTTGAAATCGTCTCAGGCCTGCTTACATATATCATTGCCTGGGCGGTATCCCTTCATATTCATATGGGGAGGACGGAAATGACGGCACTGTTTCTGGTGCCTTATATTATTCTGTCTGCGACAACATATCTGGAGGAGATAAAGCGGTTCAGAAATTTAAAATTCCTGGATGAGAATCTTCTGATTATTGCTGCCACATGCGGAGCTTTTGTTGTGGGCAGGCAGAAAGAGGCGGTCGGCGCCATGCTGCTTTACCAGGCTGGAAAACTGGTTGAAGAACTGTCCCTGAGCCAGACGAAAAAATCGATTGCCAGGTTCATAGATATAAGGCCGGAATATGCCAACCTGAAAGAAGCCGGCAGGGAAAGAGTGGTGGAACCTCAGGATCTCCAGCCCAGGCAGATCATTGTTCTGAAACCGGGAGAAAAGATTCCGGTAGATGCGGTTGTGACAATGGGAACAGGCTCGGTTGATATGAAGGCGCTGACCGGCGAGTCTACGCCCAGAGCAGTAAAACCGGGAGACAGAATATACAGTGGATGCATTAACCTGAACGGTGTGCTTGAGGCCAGAGTTGTAAAAGTGTATAACGATTCTGTGGCGTCCAAAATAATGCGGCTGGTGGAAAATGCAAATGAAAAGAAATCGGAAAGTGTCCGTCTTGCAGATAAATTCACCAGATACTATACACCGATTGTCATACTGATCGCAGTGCTGACCTTTATTCTGCCGCCTATGATGTTTGTGGAAGCAAAAGAGGAGTGGATTTTCCGGGGGCTGATTATCCTTGTGGCAGCCTGTCCATCCGGCCTGATGGTATCAATACCGATGGCATTTCTCGGAGGAATCGGAGCGGCTGCCAGACAGGGAGTTCTGATCAAGGGCGGCAGCTGCATTGAAACATTAACGCAGGTTGATACATTTGTTTTTGATAAAACGGGAACACTGACAGAAGGCGTCTTTCATGTAAAAGAGCTTGTTCCTTATAAAATCTCAGAGGAAGAACTGCTGGAGCTGGCAGCGCTGGCGGAAGCTTATTCCACCCATCCGATTGCTCTGTCTCTGCGGGAAGCATATGGCAGAGAGCCGGAGAAATCCCGGGTGGGAGAAGTGACGGAGTATCCGGGACTGGGGCTCTGTGCAGTGGTGGACGGCCGGCGGGTCTACGTTGGAAATAACAGACTGATGAATCGGCAGGGAGTATTCTGCCATCTGGTGCCGGAACAGGGAACAGCGGTTCATGTAGCCGTGGAAAATGAGTACGCGGGACATATCCTGATTTCTGATGTGATAAGAAAAGATGCAGGGAGACTCATCCGCTGGCTGCACAGACGGCAGCTGGCCGCTATCATGCTGACCGGAGACAATGAAGCGGTTGCCGAAGATGTGGCGGCAAAACTGAAAATAGAAAGTGTTTACGCGGAGCTTATGCCGGAGGACAAAGTGGAACAGCTGGAAGAGTTCCGGGAAAGCGCGCTGGAAGGCGAGAAGCTTGCTTTTGTGGGAGACGGCATCAATGACGCACCGGTGCTGGCTCTTGCGGATGTGGGAATTGCCATGGGAGGCCTGGGTACAGACGCTGCGCTGGAGGCAGCTGATATTATACTGATGGAAGACGAGCCTTCCAGGATAATTAATGCCATCCGGATTTCCAGGGCGACCCTGCGTGCTGTGAAGCAGAATATAGTCTTTGCAGCAGGAATGAAGGTAATCCTGATAGCGCTTGCGCTTTTTGGAATGATAACTATGCAGAATGCGATTGTTGCAGATATCTGTGTTATGCTGATTAGTATTTTAAATTCTTTCTGGATGATGAAATATCCGGAGTAGAGGAGTGATGTGAATGATGAAAAAGGGAAAAATGGCCGGTATCGGTATGGCTGCACTGCTGTCAGCGTGTATACTGAGCGGGTGTGCAGGAGCTCTGAAAGACGGAACCAGAGCACTGGAAGACGGACAGTATGAGGAAGCGCGGGATATATTTGAGTCTGCAGCAGAGACGGAAGAGGGAGAAAAGTCTGCAGAAGCCTACAGAGGACTGGGCATGGCTTATTACGAAATGAAAGAATACGGTCCGGCTCTGGATGCGTTCCAGACTGCTCTGGATAAAGGGGCGGAGCAGACGGTACAGATCTACAATCTGATGGGGATCTGCGCCATGAATGTGGACGATTATGAGAACGCGCTGGAACAGTTTCAATCAGGTCTTGCCCTGGCGGAAACTTCGTCTGAAGGAGAGTCGGATACAGATCTGATCCGGGAGATGCGGTACAATGAAATAGTCTGCTGTGAGAAGACTGCCGACTGGGAAAGCGCAAAACAGAAAGTGGCTGAGTATCTGCAGGACTATCCTGGAGATGAGGCTGTTGAAAAAGAGGCGGAATTTTTGGAAACACGGTAGTGTGCTCTGCACTGCCGTTTTTTCATTATCTCTTTGGAGGAGGAATTATGCAGAATACAGATCAAATCGTACAGAACGCAGATGGAAGTGAAAAAGAAAAGGTGATTCTGGTAGGCATTGAAACCGGAGCGGAAGAACCGGAAGAACAGTCTCTGGATGAGCTTGCCGATCTGGCCGCAACTGCCGGTGCCGCAGTGGCCGGAAGACTGATCCAGGCAAGGGAAACCGCGCATCCGGGAACATATATCGGAAAAGGGAAAATTCTGGAACTGAAGGAGCTGCTCTGGGAGACGGAGGCTTCCGGCATTATCTGCGATGATGAACTTACCAGCGCCCAGCTGGGAAATCTGGAAGAGGAATTGAACTGTAAAGTACTGGACCGTACACTGCTGATTCTCGACATATTTGCCGGACGGGCAGTGACCGGGGAGGGAAAGCTTCAGGTGGAGCTGGCACAGCTGCGCTACCGGGCGTCCCGTCTGTCCGGTCTGGGAAGATCTCTGTCCCGTCTGGGAGGCGGAATCGGCACAAGGGGTCCCGGCGAGAAGAAGCTGGAAGTGGACCGGCGGAGGATCCGGGAAAGAATCAGCAGACTTAAGCGGGAACTGAAAGATGTGGAAAAGCACAGAGAACTGATCCGGAATCAGAGAAGCCAGTCAGGATTAAAGACCGCAGCTTTAGTTGGCTATACTTCCGCGGGGAAAAGCAGCATCGAGAATGCGCTGACGCATGCGGGGATTGCCGAGGATGCCATGCTTTTTTCCACCCTGGATACAACGACCCGTTCCCTGATGCTGGACAACACCCAGGAGATCCTGCTTACAGATACCGTAGGCTTTATCCGCAAACTGCCCCATCATCTTGTTGAAGCGTTTAAAAGCACGCTGGAGGAAGCAAAATATGCGGATATTCTGATCCATGTGGTGGATGCGTCCAATCCGGACATGGACACCCAGATGCATGTTGTATATGAAACGCTGAGGGAACTGGGGGCAGAAGGAAAACCGGTAATCACCGTATTCAATAAACAGGATCTGCTTGGAACGCAGGCGGCCCAGCGGGATTTCCGGGCGGACTATTCCATTGGGACATCTGCCAGAACAGGCCAGGGACTGGATGAACTGAAAGCCGCTCTTCTGGAAATTCTGCGCAGAGATCAGATTTATATTGAGCGGCTGTATCCGTTTGAGGAGGCGTGGAAGCTGCAGCTGATCCGGAGCCGGGGGCAGCTGCTCTCGGAAGAATATCTTCCGGAAGGCGTCCGTGTAAAGGCATATGTTCCCGGAGAGATTTACGGGAAACTGTGACCGCGTTAAAGAAATCCGCCGTCGATTCCGATAATCTGACCGGTCATATAGGTCGGGGCATCTGCCAGCATCAGAACAAGCCGGGCTGTTTCTTCCGGAGTGCCGAATCTTCCGGCAGGAATCTCATCAGCCAGATCGCCGGCCTCCTCCGGCGAGAGCCGGGCGTTCATTGCTGTGTCGATGACTCCGCAGGCCAGGGCGTTGACCTGGATATTACTGGGCGCCAGCTCCTTTGCCAGTGCTTTTGTAAGACCGTTTAATCCGGCCTTGGAGGCAGAATAGGCGGCTTCGCAGGAAGCGCCGGAGACGCCCCACATAGAAGAAATGTTGATGATGCGGCCGGATTTTTCCGATACCATCGCCGGTATGGCGGCGCGGCAGCAGTAGAAGGCGGAGGAAAGGTTTGTGTCCAGAATATTTCTCCACTCTTCGTCGCTCATATCGCTTAAAAGACCGAAATGAGATATGCCGGCGTTGTTGACCAGAACGTCCAGAGCGGGACAGTGCGCATAGATCGTTTTAAAAATCTGTGATACCTGTGCGGGACTGCTCACATCTCCGGGAACACAGGTGCAGGATCCGCCCTGCTCCAGAATCGTTTCCTGAAGCCGGGAGAGTGCGCCGGCCAGCTGGCGGGAATTTAGGAATACATGATATCCGGCGCCGGCAAAAGCAAGAGCACATGCCCGCCCGATTCCCCGGGAAGCCCCGGTAATTAGAACATATTTTTTATTCATAGTTACCTCTCTGTAATTATAAGTCATTCTTTGCATAATCATCCTTCTGCCGGCCGTGTCGGGGAGAATCCCCCTGCCGGCAGGGCGGAAAACATATGTTTTATGTTTAATATATCATGGATTTCATTTTGATGAAATGAAAAAATAGGCAAAGGGTACATTGTTTTTCCGGAGATTGATTGCTATAATTACAGTATCTTAATAAAAATTTTACATAACTTATACATAACCCGTACAAAATACGCGTCAGAAGGACGCGGTGCAGCTGAACGGAGGGGAACCTATGCTTGATGATGCAATAGAATTTGCGACCAGAGCTCATGACGGGCAGTTCCGGAAGGGAACGCGCCGCCCTTATATTGTCCATCCGATAGAGGTGGCAGATATCGTAGCAACAATGACAAAGGATGAGGAAGTGATCTGTGCGGCGGTGCTTCATGATACCATTGAAGACTGCAGAGGTATTACAAAAGATGTGCTGAAACTCAGATTCGGAGACCGGGTGGCCGATATGGTTATGCAGGAGAGCGAAGATAAGTCCCAGTCCTGGGAGGAACGCAAAGGCGCCACGATTCAGCGCCTGAAGACCGCGCCTCTTCCTGTTCAGATGATCGGCCTGGCGGATAAGCTTTCCAACATGAGGGATATTGACCGGGACTATCCGGCGGCAGGGGAGCAGCTCTGGACCAGATTCCGGATGCAGAGCAAAGATGCTCTGGCCTGGTATTATAAAGGAATCCGGGATGTACTCTCAGAGAATTTTTCGGGTGTGCCGGCTTATGAAGAGTACTGCCGCCTCATTGATAAGAACTTCGGCCCGGGACCGGCCCACAAAGACTGGCTGTAGAATTTCCTCTTTTATGCATGAAAGAGAGGCAGCCCCGGAACCCGGAAGGTGAAGAGAAAAAACAGAAGACACACAATGACAGCCAGACCGTAGAGAATGAACCGGCAGCGGAATATTTTCTCTGAATCACGCAGTTCCCATACAGTGCCCCAGGCGATAAGGACTGCCGCGAAAAATACGGCAAGATCGGCAATCAGAAAATTTTCCCCGATTATGCCTGTATATGTGTAAAAGAGTACCGGGATGCTCAGAGTACCTGCAAGATTTCCGAGGATGAGAGCACCGGGCAGTGAAGGCGCAGCTTCCTTCATACGTGCAGATGTAAAGAGAGAAAAAAGCAGCATGGGAAAGAAAATCAGTTTCATGTGTTCCCATGTGGATTCGTTTACAGGGGAGAACAGCGCAACAAGCGGATTTTTCCCGGACCACTGATAGAAAAAATGGGACAGCGTTCCCAGAATTGATGTAAATACAATTCCTGAAATAATAGATTTCTTTATTCTGATTTCCATAAAATCCCCCGATATAACTTTGATAGATTTTTATTGTATATTGATGTATTATATGTGAATATACTGTAAATATACCCGAAGCATGGACAGCAGACGGGATGATTTACCGGCATGTTTCTGAATTCTGTTCCAGGAGGTAATGCAATTGAATATAAAGGGAAAAATAAAAAATAGAAAAAGATTCAGACTGTATCTGGAGACGGGACTTGCCGTACTCCTTGTACTTACGCTTGCTCTGGCGGGGAAAACCGGCCTTTTGGAATCCGGAGCTCAGGAGAGCCGGCCGACCGAGACGGACGCCCGGAAAGGAACAGAGGACAATGCGGAAGATGTAAGAAGGAAGGCGGCCGAAGAAAACCGTCAGGCAGAAAAAGCGGCGGAGGAGGCAGAAGAAACGGCGGCCGGGGGACAATATCCGATTCTGGGGGAGAGTGATGTGACTGTGCAGCAGATGGTGGAGTATTTTGAATCTTCCGGCGAGGAGTATCCAAAGAAAGCCCTTTCTGCCGGAGGAGCGGATTCTATAGAGACGTTCTGCCAGATGTATTATGAGGAGGCTGAGGCCGAGGGAGTGCGGGCTGAGGTCGCATTTGCCCAGACTATGAAGGAGACAGGTTTTCTGCAGTATGGAGGGGACGCCTCCATCGAGCAGTTTAATTTTGCCGGTATAGGCACAACGGGAAACGGAGTGCCGGGAAACTCCTATCCCAATGTGCGCACCGGGATCCGGGCCCAGATCCAGCATCTGAAAGCATATGCCACCGCAGATGCTCTGGAGCAGGAGTGCGTGGATGAACGGTATTCCTATGTGAAGAAAGGCTCGGCGCCATATGTGGAGTGGCTGGGGCAGCAGGAAAATCCGGAAGGACTGGGCTGGGCCACGGGAGATAACTACGGATATGATATTGTGGGAATGATTGAAGATATGAAGAAAGAGGAATCTTAAGATTCCTTAAAATTCTTGACAAACAGGGATCTTGCGGCTATAGTATTTGATAGTTAATTTTTAGTTAACAAGTTAGTAATGATTTGTAAACGGTGCTGAAGAAGAGGAGTACATTTACCCGCCCGTCAGAGAGAACCGTCCGGACAGACTTCACAAAGATCCGGCTGCAAGATGGTTTCGGGAAGAGGGATCTGGAAGGTAGCTTCTGAACCGGATGCCTGAAGAGCGTCTGCCCGGCAGCGGGATAAAACCTACAGATATCCCGGAAGAAGGGAGACGGCGCGGGTAGGGCACCCCGGAGTGGTTCACGTTACAGAACCAAGAGATATGGGCCATGCCGGCAGTGATCAGATCCGGCCGGACAGGCTCGTATGAAATAAGGTGGTACCGCGGAATCTTCGCCCTTTACATACATATGTAAAGGGCTTTCTTTTTTGATTTCTGTGAAGATTTCGTGAACATCCGGGATACAGGCAAACAGATTTATGAGGGAGATCAAGGAGAAAAATATGAGCAAAGAACTGGCAAAGACTTATAATCCAAAAGAGATTGAAGAAAAACTGTATGAAAAATGGTGCGAAAATAAATATTTTCATGCAGAAGTAGACAGAAGCAGAAAACCATTTACCACGGTTATGCCGCCCCCGAATATTACGGGAAAACTTCATATGGGTCATGCACTGGATAATACGCTGCAGGATATCCTGATCCGCTACAAGAGGATGGAAGGATACAATGCTCTCTGGATTCCGGGAACAGACCATGCGGCCATTTCCACGGAAGTCAAGGTGACAAACCAGCTGAAAGAGGAAGGAATTGACAAGAAAGAGCTGGGCCGGGAAGGATTCCTTAAGAGAACCTGGCAGTGGAAGGAAGAGTATGCAGGTACGATTGAAGAGCAGCTGAAGAAGCTGGGCGTATCCTGCGACTGGGACAGAGAGCGCTTTACCATGGATGAGGGCTGTTCAAAAGCAGTAGAAGAGGTATTTATCAACCTTTATAAGAAAGGGTATATTTATAAAGGATCCAGAATTATTAACTGGTGTCCGAAATGTAAGACGTCTCTTTCAGATGCAGAGGTGGAACATGAGGAACAGGAAGGACATTTCTGGCACATCAAGTATCCTATTGTCGGAACAGACCGGTTCCTGGAGATCGCTACGACCCGTCCGGAAACTATGCTGGGAGATACGGCGATTGCGGTGCATCCGGATGATGAGAGATACAAGGATATTGTCGGGAAAAATGTTATCCTGCCGCTGGTAGGCCGGGAGATTCCGATTGTAGCGGACTACTATGTAGATAAGGAGTTCGGAACCGGAGCTGTGAAGATTACGCCGGCTCACGACCCGAATGACTTTGAAGTGGGCAAGCGCCACAATCTGGAAGAAATCAACATTATGAATGACGATGCCACGATCAATGAAAAAGGCGGAAAATATGCCGGAATGGACCGCTATGAGGCGAGAAAGGCTATCGTAAAAGATCTGGAAGAGCAGGGATACCTTGTAAAGGTCGTTCCCCATACTCACGCGGTCGGAACCCATGACCGCTGCGGCACTACAGTAGAGCCGCTGATCAAACAGCAGTGGTTTGTAAAGATGGAAGAACTGGCAAAACCGGCCATCAATGCTCTGAAAACAGGAGAGCTGAAGTTTGTGCCGGACCGCTTTGACAAGATTTATCTGCACTGGCTGGAAAATATTAAGGACTGGTGCATCTCCCGTCAGATCTGGTGGGGACACAGAATCCCGGCATACTACTGCGATGAGTGCGGCGAGATTGTTGTTGACCGCCATGCGCCGGAGAAGTGTCCGAAGTGCGGCTGTACGCATTTTACACAGGATGAGGATACGCTGGATACATGGTTCTCCTCGGCACTGTGGCCGTTCTCTACACTGGGCTGGCCGGATAAGACGGAAGACCTGGATTATTTCTATCCTACGGATGTGCTGGTAACCGGATATGACATTATCTTTTTCTGGGTTATCCGTATGGTATTCTCGGGATATGAGCATACCGGAAAAGCTCCTTTCCATACCGTTCTGATCCACGGTCTGGTAAGAGATTCACAGGGACGCAAGATGAGCAAATCTCTGGGCAACGGAATTGATCCGCTGGAGATCATTGACAAGTACGGCGCGGATGCGCTGAGGCTTACGCTTGTAACCGGAAATGCGCCGGGAAATGATATGCGTTTCTATAATGAACGGGTAGAAGCAAGCAGGAATTTTGCAAATAAAGTATGGAATGCGTCCCGTTTTATTCTGATGAATATGAAAGAGGACAAGATAGAGGAGCCGGAAGACGCTCTGCTGCAACCGGCTGACCGCTGGATTCTGTCCAGAGTCAATACGCTTGCAAAAGATGTGACTGAGAACATGGACAAATACGAGCTGGGGATTGCGGTGCAGAAAGTATACGACTTTATATGGGACGAGTTCTGCGACTGGTATGTAGAGCTGGCAAAATACCGGATCTATCATGCAGAGGAAGATCCGAAATCTGCAAACTGCGCTCTCTGGACGCTGAAAACCGTACTTGCCCAGGCGTTAAAGCTGCTTCATCCCTTTATGCCGTTTATTACAGAAGAGATCTACAGTGCTCTGGTGCCGGAGGAGGAATCCCTGATGATGTCCAGCTGGCCGGTATTCCGGGAAGACCGGGTGTTCCCGGCTGCGGAAAAGATTATGGACCGTGTGAAAGCAATGACAAAGGGAATCCGGAACATCCGTGCGGAGATGAATGTGCCGAATAACAGAAAGACCAAGGTGTATATTGTCAGTGAGGATACCGATATCTGTACAGGAATCGAAGCGTTTAAAGAATCCATTATGCCGCTGATGTCTGCCAGTGAGATCCTTGTCAGCAGGACGAAGCAGGACGTGGATGACAATGCGGTTTCTGTTGTTGTGCCGGATGCGGTGGTTTATCTTCCGCTTGAAGATCTGGTAGACTTTGAACAGGAGAAAAACAGACTGGAACAGGAAGAAAAGAGACTTAACAGCGAAATCAAACGGGCCCAGGGCATGCTGGCAAATGAAAAGTTTGTAAGCCGGGCGCCTGAGGCGAAGGTACAGGAAGAACGGGACAAGCTTGAGAAATATACACAGATGCTTGCTCAGGTAAAAGAAAGAATGGCAGGGCTCGGAAAGTAGACAGAAGGACCGCAGTCTGCCGCGGAGAAAGAAAAGGGGATGTAAATGAAACGCATTCAGATCAGAAAGCCCGATATCAGGGGATTCTTTGTTAAGGTCAGAAATCTGAAGAAAGAAGATATAAAACGTCATTTTGAACAAAAGAGGGAACGTCGCAGAAAAATACTGGAAGAGCGGCAGAACAGTGCGTTTTCAAAGAAGATGCGGCCGGTTTACAAATGGATGAACCGGCTGTCTCTTCCGCTTCATTATCTGCTTGCCTGTGTGATTAATTTTCTCATTGAACTGATTTCCAGACATTCCCTTTTTCAGGCATGGGATTATCTTGTGGAAACGCCGCTGGTATTTTTATACAATTCCTTTCTTATATTCGCTACATTGACGCTTGTTTATCTGGTGCGGCGCCGGGTTTTTGCCAGAATCCTGATCAGCGTGTTCTGGGTGTTCCTGGGAACCTGCAACGGATATCTTTTGCTGAAGCGGGTAACTCCTTTTAATGCCCAGGATCTGAAAGTGCTTTCAGATGCGCTGGAACTGACGGGAAATTATTTCAGTCCGGTAGAGCTGGTGCTGCTGATTATAGGAATTGCAGCGGTTGTTCTCTGGGTGATTTCTATGTGGAGAAGAGGCGGACAGTATACAGGGAAAATGCATCGGATTCTTGCTCTTGCCGGGAGCGTGCTGTCCTTTGCGCTTTGCATATTCCTGACGAATGAAGCTATTGATAAGCGCGTCATATCCAACTATTTCGGAAATATTGCATTTGCATATGAAGATTACGGCTTCCCCTACTGCTTTTCCGCAAGCCTGTTTAATACGGGGATCAATAAGCCGGCGGACTACAGCGAGGAAACTATGGCCAGGATCAGCAAAAACGGAGCGATCACGCAGAGCAGTACAGGCAGATCGGAAGAGGAGATGCCGAATATAATTATTGTACAGCTGGAATCGTTCTTTGATCCTACCGAGGTAGAGTGGCTGAAATTCTCGGAAGATCCGATCCCGAATCTGAGAAAGTTATTTTCCGAATATTCTACCGGATACTTCAAAGTGCCTTCTGTCGGAGCGGGAACAGCTAATACAGAGTTTGAAGTCCTTACAGGAATGAGCATGCGCTTTTTCGGCCCCGGTGAATATCCGTATAAAACATATGTGAAGAACAATGTGCTGGAAAGTGCGGCTACAGCGCTGGAAAAGTTCGGGTATGGAACAGAAGCCCTGCATAATAACGGAGGAAATTTCTACAGCCGGGCCCAGGTGTTCAACAATATGGGATTTGATCACTATACCAGCAAGGAGTTTATGAATATTCTTCAGACAACGCCGAAAGGCTGGGCTACAGATGATATTCTTGTGCCGAATATTATGGAGTCCATGGATACTACGGAAGGGCAGGACTTTGTGTTTACCATCAGCGTGGAAGGACACGGCGAGTACCCTACGGAGAAGGTGCTGGATAATCCGAAGATCAAAGTCAGCGGCGTCGAGGATGAGGGCGAACGTAACGCATGGGAATACTATGTGAATCTGGTTTATGAGATGGATCAGTTTGCCGGTGATCTGATAAAGGCGGTAGAGGAAAGAAATGAGCCGACGGTGGTTGTCTTCTACGGAGATCATCTGCCGACCATGAATCTCGAAGCCAGAGATCTCAAGAGCAGATACCTTTATAATACGAACTATGTAATCTGGGATAATATAGGTCTTGAGAAAGAAGACGGAAATATTGCGGCATATCAGCTGGTGGCAGATGTATTTGACCGTCTGGATATCCATTCGGGAACAGTCTTTAATTATCATCAGCAGCGGCAGGAAACCAAAAATTATCTTTCAGATCTGGAACTCCTTCAGTACGATATTATGTATGGAAAACAGTATGTGTATGAAGACAGCGGAAGACCCATTACAGAAGGACATATGGTAATGGGAGTAAAGGACGCTGAGATTACAGAAGTGATGGAACAGCTGGACGGCAGCTGCAGCATTTACGGAGAGAACTTTACGAAGCAGAGTAAGGTGTACATTAACGGGGATAAGCAGGATACCACGTTTATGAACAATACCAGACTGGATCTGCTGGATACGGATCTGGAAGACGGAGATACGATTATGGTGGCGCAGGTCGGGTCAAGTAATACCATTTTCCGCACCTCAAAAACCTATGAGTACAGGGATGGCACACTGACGGAACTGCCTCCGGATGAGAATGCTGTGGAAAATGGAAGACAGGCATTTGTAAGTGAGGAAGATCAGAGAGAATGACATACGAAGAAGCAGTGACATATATTCTGAATATCCCAAAGTTTACCAGGAAAAACAGTGCATCACACACAAAAACACTTCTCGGCCTTCTGGGGAATCCCCAGGAGGCGGTTAAAGTTATCCATGTGGCGGGGACGAACGGAAAAGGGTCTGTGTGCGCGTACCTGGATGCCATGCTCCGTTCGGAAGGAAAACGGACCGGCCTATTTACTTCGCCTCATCTTGTGAAAATAAATGAACGCATTGTCATTGACGGGCGTCCCATCAGCGATGATGCGTTTGTCTTTGTTTTTGAGAGGACCCTTTCGTGTGTAAAGACCATGGAAGCACAGGGACTTCCCCATCCCACATTTTTTGAGTTTTTGTTTGCCATGGCGGCGGCGGCATTTGCGGAGGCCGGTATGGAATATGCGGTCCTGGAGACAGGAATGGGAGGCAGGCTGGATGCCACAAATACGGTGGAACGCCCGCTGGTTTCTGTGATCACATCGATCGGTATGGATCATATGGAATATCTGGGAAATACACTGGAGCAGATAGCCGGAGAGAAGGCCGGGATCATTAAACCGGGGGTTCCGGTTCTTTTTACCGGAACTTCTCCTGAAAGCGACGGTGTTATTGAAAGAACGGCAGAAAAATGCGGGAGTTTGTGTAAAAAAATCGGGAAAGACGCGTACGAAATTCTCGGAATTGAGGACAAACATATTGCATTTTCCTGCTCAAATGCTTATTATGGAAATACCACGTGGAAACTGAACAATATCGGAGTCTATCAGCCGGCCAATGCCATGCTTGCCATGGAAGCCATGCGGCTTCTGTTTGGAAGTTCGGGACATCCGGACAGATGGAGAGAGGCCCTCTCGAGTGTGAAATGGGCAGGCCGGATGGAAGAAATTCTGCCGGATATTTATGTGGACGGCGCCCATAATGTAAGCGCTGTGGAAGCGTTTGCGGCCAGTGTGCTGCCGGATGCCGGGGGCAGGGTGATTCTGTTCTCTGCAGTAAAAGACAAGGATTATGAAGACATGATATCCTGTCTGTGCCGGGACGTTCAGGCTGATTTTTATGTGGTGACGCTGATTGCGGATAAAAGGGCTGCCCGGGTGGAGGATCTGGGACGGCTGTTTAAAAGATACACAGAGAAACCTGTTATTGTTACGGAGAATGTGAAGGATGCGCTTCAGTATATATTGAAGAACAGAGGAGAACGCAGAGTTTACTGTCTTGGTTCTCTGTATCTGGCGGGTATGATAAAGGAACTGATTCAGGAGGAATACAGATGCTCAACTATGAGGAAGAACTGAAAAAATTCAAACCAAGCCTTGAAGTGGAAGATATAGAGGAAGCTGTTTACCAGGAGGATCTGTCAGATATGACAGATCTTCTGAAGCAAGTCATGGATCAGAAGAAATGACTTTTGTCGGAAAGATTGTGGTGAGTATAAATGAATTACGCGAAGAAGATCGTATACCAGTCTAATTACTGGTATAATGATGGACTGAGAAAGGCGCAGATCCGCGATATGTCAGGGGCAGCGAAGTCACTCAGGATAAGTCTGCAGTTTAACAGGGAGAATATCGCAGCGCGGAATCTTCTGGGGCTTGTATATTATGGAACCGGAGAGGTTGCGGAAGCTCTGGTAGAGTGGATTATCAGCAAGAATCTGCGCCCGAGAGATAATATAGCAAATTATTTTATCAAAGAGGTACAGGCCTCTGCGAATGAGCTTGAAACAATTAATCAGGCTGTTAAAAAATATAACCAGTGTATCGGATACTGCCGTCAGAACGGAGAAGATCTGGCGATTATACAGCTGAAGCAGGTGATTACTTCACACCCTACATTTCTGAAGGCTCATCAGCTGCTGGCGCTGCTTTATCTTCATACGCAGCAGTATTCCCGTGCACGGCAGGTGCTGCGCGCAGCCCGGAGGATTGATACGGCCAATGAGATTACGCTCAGATATATGCATGAGCTGACAGCCAGAAGAGGCAGAGGGCGAAGAATCGAGAAGAAGAAAAAAGATGATGCGGTAGAGTATAATCTTGGCAATGAGACAATTATCCAGCCCAAACATTCGGCGGTCAAATCGATGGCCTCCCATCTTGCCGTTGCCAATATTTTTATCGGAGCGGCGATCGGAGCGGCGATTATCTGGTTCCTGGTGGCTCCGGCGGTCAATCAGTCCAGATCAGAGCGGATGAATAATCAGATGCGGGAGTACAGCGAACAGATTGATTCTCTGCAGGCGCAGATCAACGCGCAGACGAGGACGCTGGATAATTACCGGGCAGAAAGCGAGAGCGCCGAAGCAGACGCGAAGAAGGCGGCCAGCACTTCTGACAGCTATGAAAATCTCATATCCGTTATGGATCAGTATAATTCCGGCTCATACGAATCCAATACGCTGGCGGATTCGCTTCTTAATATAGCGAGGGATAATCTGGGAGATACTGGAAAGGCCCAGTATGACGACCTGACAGAGGCGATTTATCCCAGGGCATGCGAGAACCGGATGTCGGAAGGCAGAAATGCACTGTATGCGGAAAATTACAAAGATGCGGTTACTGCTCTTGCGAAAGTTGTAAAAATGGATGCCGGGTATAATGACGGGGAAGCTCTTTTCCGGCTGGCAGAAGCCTATATGGGCAGCGGAGACAATGAAAAAGCAGCCACTTATTTTCAGCGGGTAGTGGACGAATACGGGGATTCCCAGTATGCGGAAGACGCTTCCGAAAATCTGAAAACCATAAAGGGGTCCTCCGACAGCGGAGACAATGACGACAGTGGAGACAGCGGAAGCAACGGCCAGTAAGATATACAAAAAGAACGGATATTATTAAAAAAAAGAAAAATAAAGAATAAAGACAGAAAAGTTACGAAAGAAGAGGATGTGCAGAAAGGCACATCCTTTATTTTTGCACAATTTTGTGCAGAGGGGTCAGACCCCTTTGCAAAAGGGTCTGACCCCTATCAGATTTCGTGAGGAGGAGTATGATGAAATATCAGGTTCAGGAGAACTGTCTGACAATTTACCTGCCCCGTGAAGTGGATCATCACAATGCGGAAGAAATGAAGCGGGAAGCGGACGCGGTTATTGACAGGAATCATATCAAATATATTATTTTCGATTTTGAAAAGACAGATTTTATGGACAGTTCCGGAATAGGGGTAATTATGGGAAGGTATAAGACGATCTGCCTGATCGGAGGAGAGGTATGGGCAGTGCATGCAAATGCGAGAATCAAAAAAATACTGACATTGTCGGGTGTGACGAAAATTATGCAGATATATGAGGAGGATGAGTCATGAAAAATACGAATGAAATGGAAATCAGATTTGACAGCAGGTCGGAAAATGAAGGCTTTGCCAGGGTGGCGGTTGCTGCGTTTATGACCCAGCTGAATCCTACGGTAGAGGAAGTGGCGGATGTAAAGACAGCTGTTTCGGAGGCTGTGACAAATGCTATTATTCATGGATATGATCAGGCTGTGAAGAAGGTACATATCCGCTGCCGGATCAGGGAAAATATTTTTTTTGTGGAAGTAAGCGACACCGGACGGGGAATTGAAAATATAGAAGAGGCGATGCGCCCCATGTTTACAACAAGACCGGAACAGGAGCGCTCCGGCATGGGGTTTGCGTTTATGGAAGCTTTTATGGATAAGGTAGAGGTGGAATCCGAGCCGGGCAAAGGGACGACAGTGAAAATGCAGAAGGCCATCGGAAAAGGAAGGGAGATATGGACCACACAATCGCTTTAATCAGGAGATCACACGATGGAGATAAAGAAGCGAGAGAACAGCTGGTGGAAGAAAATATCGGCCTGATCTGGTGCGTTGTAAAGCGGTTCTGCGGCAGAGGAACGGAATCGGAGGATCTCTTTCAGATTGGCTGTATCGGCCTGCTGAAAGCCATTGACAAGTTTGATCTGTCATATGATGTAAAGTTTTCTACCTACGCGGTTCCTATGATATCGGGCGAGATCAAGCGGTTTTTAAGAGACGACGGCATGATCAAGGTCAGCCGTTCTCTGAAAGAACTTTCGTACAGAAGTATCCAGGTAAGGGAGAAACTTACGGACAGGCTTGGACGGGAACCGACGCTGGAGGAACTCTCCTGCGAGCTGGGAATCGGAAAAGAAGAAATCGTACAGGCTATGGAGGCGGGAAGCGAGGTGGACTCTCTCTATCGTCCGATTCATCAGAAGGAGGGAAATGAGATCCGGCTTCTGGATAAAATTGAAGAAAAAGAGAAAAAGGAAGACAGAATTCTTGACCGGATGCTGCTGGGGCAGCTGCTGGAAACGCTGAATCCGGAGGAGCGACAGCTCATCTATCTGAGATATTTTGCAGACAAGACACAGACAGATGTGGGAAAAATCATGGGAATCTCACAGGTACAGGTGTCCAGGCTTGAGAAAAAAATACTTGAAAATATGCGGAAAATGAGTTCATAAACACATATTTCTGCCGAAAATCCAGATACTATTTCCGAAATAGTATACAGCGCCCGGATATGACGGTAATTTTCCGGGACGCGTGGAAAGGTCGGTGAAAATATGGATGACGGACACAGAAAAATATGGTATTCCATTTTCACTGTTGTGGTAGTGGCAGTAGCACTGGGAATTTTCTACTGGCTGACAAATCCGCAGCAGGAGAACTCTGAAGGATTTCTGATTCAGAATACGGAGGTGGAAAGCTGTGTCAGCTGATACGGTCACTCTTTATATCAAAGGAAACCGGGATGTGGAAGTAACAAAAGAGGAAGTTACCCTGGGAGATATTCTGTCAATGGAATGCTCTGACAAAAAGGTGATCCCGAAAATAAAATCCCTCAGAATCCTGAAAGTACAGCAGCCCGGGCGTCAGAGGTATGTGATCTCGGTTCTTGAGATTATTGCGTGCATTCACAAAAACTGTCCCGGCATCGAGGTGCAGAATCTGGGAGAGACGGACATTATCGTCACTTGTGAAAACCAGCGGACGCCGGGAAAGTTCTGGCATGTGGTAAAAACCGTATTTGTGGCTGCGGTTACATTTTTCGGAGCTGCATTTACCATTATGGCATTTAACAATGACGTGGATATAACCCGGTTATTCGGTCAGATTCACGAGCTTGCCACAGGGAAGGAAAGTTCCGGGTTTACAATACTGGAGATCACATATTCAATCGGGCTTACCGTGGGAATCCTTCTTTTCTTTAACCATTTCGGCAAAAAGCGCTTTACCGTGGATCCCACACCGATGGAAATTCAGATGAGGCTGTATGAAAATGATATCCAGACCACACTGGTAGAAAATGCCTCCAGGAGAGGGGATGAGATCGATGTGGGCAGTTCAGATTCTTCTGGCGCTGATCGGACTTAGCGGCGGAATTGCAGTAGCAGGCGGTCTGTTTGCATTTATCGTAGAATTGGGTGTGGTTGCAGATTTTGCAGACAGAACGCATACGGGGGACAGAATATTTTTTTATGAAAGCTGTGCTGCCCTGGGCGGCATCGTGGGAAATATTTTTTATGTATTTCAGATTGATCTGCCGGCGGGCGCCTGGTTCCTTGCAATATACGGAATACTGGCAGGTATCTTTGCCGGATGCTGGGCAATGGCGCTGGCGGAAATATTAAATGTGTTCCCTGTGTTTCTGAGAAGAGCAAGGGTGGTCAGGTATCTGACCGCATTCATTTTAAGTATTGCGCTGGGCAAAGGGCTGGGCGCATGTCTGTTCTTTTACAGGGGATGGTGACTATGCCACCATCCCCCATATCCAGTAAATCAGTCCAAGTATCCAGCTTGTAAAGATTCCGTACAGTATGACCGGGCCGGCAATGGTAAAAATCTTGCATCCAATGCCGAATACCTGGCCTTCTTTTTTGTATTCGATGGCCGGAGCGGCAACCGAGTTGGCAAAACCGGTGATCGGCACCAGCGCGCCGGCTCCGCCCCATTTGGCCAGCCTTGGATAGATGCCGGTGCCTGTAAGCAGTACGCTGAGAAGTACCAGAGTCAGGGAAGTCCATCCGCTGCAGTCATCCGGAGATAGATCCCGGAATTCACAGTAGTGGAAGATTACCTGTCCCAGAAAACAGATCGTGCCGCCCAGCAGAAATGCCTTGAGCATGTTCAGCCAGACGTTATGCTTCGGTGTTTTCTGTTTGACATATTTTTCATACTGCTGTTCCTGTTTCATACGCTGTACTTTATCCATAGAAGCGCCTCCTTTATTCCCGCCGGAATCAGGCTGCGCAATAGGAGAAGCGCAGCCGTCTGCAGCGGAGTATCTGACGTTCCTGCCTGAGAAATATCCGCGGATATTTTATCAGCAGGATTCATCCTTTTTATTATCTGAATCCCGGCCGAAAATATACTTCAGAAGGAAAAAACACGGATTATAAAACCGCAGCGGTATCCGGATAGGAGAAAATCTGTCTTCCGATGTATATTCCGGAAACTCCGGCAGATAATAACCTTGAAAGAAGAAAAACAGTGATGAAATGAGGAAAAGCAATGAATCAGACAAAGGGAGGCCAGAGCCTTGTATTTGAAGAGCCGCCGGTTATCATAAGCGCAGCGTCAGTAACCGGGAGCAAGGAGGCGGAAGGCCCGCTGGGAAAAATGTTTGATATGACAAACCAGGATGACCTGTTCGGAGCCCGCACCTGGGAAGAGGCAGAGAGCAATATGCAGAAAGAAGCCTGCGTTCTGACCCTGGGGAAGGCTCATGTGGATCCGAAGGAAGTGCGCTGCCTGTTCGGGGGAGACCTGCTTCGGCAGGGAGTTGCCACATCCATGGGTGTGGAAGCGCTGCAGATTCCCATGTTCGGACTCTACGGGGCCTGCTCCACATCAGGGGAGGCCCTTGCGCTTGCCGCCATGAGCGCGGCGGCGGGATACGGCAAGTATATGCTGGCCGTAACATCCAGCCATTTCGGAAGTGCGGAAAAGGAGTTCCGTTTTCCCCTTGGATATGCCAGCCAGAGGCCCTTATCTGCCCACTGGACGGTTACGGGAAGCGGGGCATTTTTAGTGGCGCCGGAAGAAACAGACAGGCAGGGCGCTGAAGAAACCTGGCATCATGTGCGGATCGCGGGGGTTACTGTGGGAAAGATCGTGGATTATGGCCTGAAGGATTCACAGAATATGGGAGCCTGCATGGCTCCGGCGGCTATGGATACGATTGTGCAGAATTTCAGGGACATGGACCGGACCGAAGAGGATTATGACAGAATTATTACAGGAGATCTGGGCTATGTGGGCCAGTCCATACTCTTTGATCTGGTCAAAGGCAGGGGATATGATATCCGGAAAAAACACATCGACTGCGGTATGATTATCTTTGACCAGGAGACTCAGGATACCCATGCGGGAGGAAGCGGATGCGGCTGTGCGGCGGTAACGCTTGCATCCTTTATACTGCCGAAAATCGAAACAGGGGAGTGGAAACGGGTCCTTTTTGTACCTACGGGAGCGCTTATGTCAACCGTCAGTTTTAACGAGGGAGCCAGCGTGCCCGGAATTGCCCACGGGATTGTCCTGGAGCATTTTTAAAAAGAAAACAGAAGGGATAGAAAAACAGAACAGGAAAGGCGGAAAAAGTATGGAATATTTATATTCATTTCTGATCGGAGGGCTGATCTGTGCGGCAGTTCAGATTCTGCTGGACCGGACAAAGCTGATGCCGGGACGGGTGATGGTGCTGCTTGTGTGCGGCGGAGCTCTGCTGGGATTCTGCGGGATATATGAACCCTTTCAGGAATTTGCAAAGTCAGGGGCCAGTGTTCCGCTGCTGGGATTTGGAAATACGCTCTGGAAGGGGGTAAAAGAGGCAGTGGATCAGCATGGGTTTATCGGAATCTTTATGGGCGGATTTACCGCCAGTGCAGTCGGAATCTCTGCGGCTCTTATTTTCGGATATCTGGCCTCGCTGATTTTTGATCCGAAGATGAAAAAGTAGACCGGCGGCTTAACCAGGTTTTAACAGGGACGGACCTAAATCAGAGACGGCAATATTGACAAAAACTGTTTCGCAATGGTATGATAGACAACAGAGTTGGCAAAGAGGATGCAATGCTGTGGCGGGTAATAGAACTTTCAGTGAGGAAGGAAGATTTATTACCCTTTTTTATTTGACAGACAAAGGCTTCCGGGAAATTTGTATTCTGCGCCGGCAGATCCGGCTGTATCTTATATCTGCTTTGCCTGCGGAGAAGAGTGAAAAAAAGGAGTATAATACCATGTGTGGAATTGTAGGATATGTGGGAGAGGAGCAGGCCGCTCCGATTCTGCTGTCAGGACTGGAGAAACTGGAGTACAGAGGCTATGATTCGGCGGGGATTGCTGTCCGCAATGAGACAGACGGAAATATTGAGATTGTCAAGGCAAAGGGACGGTTAAGAATTCTGTCCGAAAAGACAGACGGCGGAAGAGCTGTGCCGGGAACCTGCGGAATCGGACACACCCGCTGGGCGACGCACGGGGAGCCTTCCGAGAATAACGCGCATCCCCACTGCTCCGAGGACCGGTCAGTTGTACTGGTGCACAATGGAATCATTGAAAATTATCAGGAACTGAAAGAGAAACTTCTGAAGTCCGGCTATACGTTTTACTCACAGACGGATACGGAGATTGCGGTAAAACTGGTGGATTATTATTATAAAAAGACGGGTACGCCTCTGGAGGCGCTGACAAGAACCATGCTCAGAATCCGCGGCTCCTATGCGTTCGGCGTGATGTTTCACGACTGCCCGGGACGGATCTTTGCAGCCAGAAAGGACAGTCCGCTGATTATCGGGATGGGCAGCACCGGAGCGCTGATCGCTTCCGATGTGCCGGCCATTCTGGATAAAACAAGAAATGTATATTATATCGGCAATCTGGAGATCGCGGAGCTGTCAAAGGATGAGGTTCATTTTTATAATATTGACAGAGAAGAGATCAGCAAAGACATGGTGGAGATCAAATGGGACGCCGAATCTGCGGAAAAAGGCGGCTATGAGCATTTCATGCTTAAAGAGATCCACGAACAGCCGAAAGCAGTTCAGGATACTGTGGGAGCATATGTGAAAGACGGCCAGATTGATTTTTCCGAGGTGGGTCTTACGGAAGAGTTCCTGAAAGAGCTGGACCGGATCTACATTGTGGCCTGCGGTTCCGCATATCATGTGGGGGTTGCAGGGAAATATGTCATAGAAGATCTGGCGGATACTCCGGTGGAAGTGGATCTGGCTTCCGAATTCCGCTACAGGAATCCGAAGCTTATGAAGAACTCTCTGGTAATTGTCGTATCCCAGTCCGGAGAGACTGCGGACAGTCTGGCGGCGCTGCGTCTGGCAAAGGAAAAAGGAGTACCGGTGCTGGGCGTGGTAAATGTAGTCGGATCCAGCATAGCCCGGGAGAGCGACTATATTCTTTATACTTATGCAGGACCGGAGATCTCGGTGGCTACGACAAAGGCATACAGTACACAGCTGATCGCAATGTATCTGCTTGCTATTGAAATTGCGTCTGTTAAGGAGCTGATCAGCCAGGAGCGGTATAAAGAGCTGATTGAAGAGCTGGGCAGACTGCCGGGGAAGATTCAGAAGACACTGGACGACAAAGAGAGAATCCAGTGGTTTGCCAGCAAGTATGCAAATGCCCACGATATTTTCTTTATCGGAAGAGGCCTGGATTATGCCATCAGCATGGAAGGCAGCCTGAAGATGAAGGAGATCAGCTATATTCATTCCGAGGCTTACGCGGCAGGCGAATTAAAGCATGGAACCATCAGTCTGATCGAGGACGGTACGCTGGTTGTCGGCGTAGTGACACAGGAAGCGCTGTTTGAGAAGACCCTCAGCAATATGGTGGAGGTCAAGAGCCGGGGCGCATATCTGATGGGGCTTACTCTTTACGGAAATTACAGTATAGAGGATAATGCGGATTTCTCTGTTTATGTGCCAAAGACAGAACAGTATTTTACAACCAGCCTGGCCATCGTGCCTCTCCAGCTGATGGGGTATTATGTCAGCGTGGCAAAGGGTCTGGATGTGGATAAGCCGAGAAACCTGGCAAAATCCGTTACAGTAGAATAGAGAACGTTTTATAAGTAGATTCAGGCGGCTGTTTCCCGATGGGGAGATAGCCGCTGTTTTTTTGTGCAGGCTGCTTTCAAAGCGGGAAATCTGCAGAAACAGCCTGTTTTACAAACATTTAACACTTTTCCTTTCGGGTGCGGTTCCGGAGTCTGCTATAATGGAAAACAGAAGCAGACTGAAAAAATGAAAGGAAAATCTGTAGAAATCCTACAGTCCGGATTATGAAAAATAAGATTACAAAACAGATAGAAGCCGGCTACGGTGATCTGCGGAAGTCGGAAAAACAGGCGGCAGATTACATTCTGGCTCATATGGAGGAAGCGGCGGAACTTTCACTGGACCGGCTGGCTCACTGCGCGGGGGTGAGTCAGCCTACTGTTTTAAGAATGCTCCGGGCGCTCGGCTTTGACGGGTATAAGGGATTCCGCTACCAGCTGGTGGCAGAGCTGTCCCGGCTGCAGCCCGGCCAGGATCAGGCAGACCAGCTTATGTACGGCTATACCCTGAGCCGGCAGGATACACTGGAGGAAATCCCGGTGAAAATGACTGCCACAACCCAGCAGATGATGGAAGAAACCCTGAAAAATTTTTCCGGAAAAACCTACCGGAAGGTAATCGGAAAACTGAAGAATGCCAGGATGATTGACATTTACAGTGTGGAGAATTCGGAAGTTACGGCACTGGATCTGCTGACCAAGCTTCTGTATCTGGGCCTTCCCTGCCGGCATTTCAGCGACTATTATTTCCAGCGGATCTCGGCCGGGAGCCTTACGCCTGATGATGTGGCGGTGGGGATCTCCTATTCCGGAGAGTCAAGGGATACGGTAGATGTAATGCGCGCGGCACAGAAAGCCGGAGCCTGTACGATTGTGATTACGAATTTCCGGGATTCCACAATAGCAAAGTACGCGGATATTCTCATCTGCACCAGCCAGGAACAGCTTTTTTACGGCAATGCGATTTTTTCCAGAACCACGCAGCTTCTGATTGTGGATATGATTTATATGGGGATTATTGCGTCGGATTATGAACGCTATGTGACGCAGCTGAACCGGTGTGAAAAGGTTGTGCGCGAGAAAGCGTATGACAGTGGAAAAAAACGGTAGAATTTCTACAATTTAAACTATGTTAAGCCTCTGTAAAGTTTACATTTCCTTTACAGAGGCTTAATTTTTTCTTGATGGAAAGGGCGGAAAAAACCTGTCTATAATCTTCCTGCGGGATGCGCAGAAATGCAGATATGGATCCCGGAATCCTGTGAAGCAGTTTACAGATTGATTTGATGGAAGAGGAGTAAGTATTATGCTTGAGTTGAGAAATGTGAAAAAGAGTTATGACAGAACCCCGGTTCTCAGGAATATCAGTCTGGATATCGAAGACGAAGAGATCGTATCCATTCTGGGCCCGTCCGGATGCGGGAAGACGACTCTTCTGAATCTGATTCTTGGAATTGTGGATTCAGACGGGGGCCGGATTTTCTTTAACGGAGAAGATATTACGGATGTGCCTATGGAGAAACGGGGATTCAATATTGTGTTTCAGGATTACGCCCTGTTTCCCAATCTTAATGTATACCAGAATATAACATACGGACTGAGAAATAAGCCGGAGATCTCTTCGAAGGAAGAGGTGGAGGAACTGATCGGACTGCTGGGACTTGAGGAACATCTGGAAAAACGGATCAGCCAGCTTTCCGGAGGACAGAAGCAGAGAGTGGCGCTGGCCAGAACAATGGTGATGAAGCCGAAGCTTCTCCTGCTGGATGAACCTTTAAGCGCCCTGGACGGTGTTATTAAAGAATCCATTAAAGACCGGATCCGGACCATTGCCAAAGAGTACAATCTGACAACAATCATTGTCACCCACGATCCGGAGGAAGCCCTGACGCTTTCTGACCGGGTTATGATTATCAATGAAGGAGAGATCGCCCAGTTCGGAAAACCGGAGGAGATTATCCGCCGCCCTGAGAACGGATTTGTAAAGAAATTTATCCTGAATCAGCTGGAAATCAAGAAAAATAATATCTACACGCTGTTCGCAGGCCAGATGCAGGGCCAGATGCAGGTCTGCTGAAGAGGAGAGAACCATGAGAAAGAACAGAGAAATTAAAGTGATTTTCATTCTGCTGGCTGTTTTCTTCCTGGCGTTTCTGGCGCTGCCCATGATTATGGTGCTGGCCCGTTCTTTTACAGCGGACGGTGAGGCGGGCATAACTTTTTCCAATTATATGGAAGTGCTGGCCGGGAAAGGATTTCTTCAGGCACTGGGGAACAGCCTTCTGATTTCCGTATGCAGCGCTCTTGTTACAACGGTACTGGCTTTTATTCTGGCCTACACGATTCACTACACCAATGTGGGCCGGAGATATAAGAAGCTGGTAGAGAAGGCGGCGGTGCTGCCTATGCTTCTGCCTACCATTACCTATGGATTTGCCATTATCTATTCGTTTGGAAATGAAGGGCTTCTGACGAAGCTGTTCGGGAGAAAACTGTTTGACATCTATGGATTTAACGGGCTTCTGCTGGGCTATGTAATCTATACGCTGCCTATATCTTTCATGCTGCTTCACAATGCCATGGGATATATTGACAAGCGGTTTATGATTGTGTCCAGACTTATGGGGGATTCCCCGCTGCAGACATTCCGGATGACCATCCTGACTCCCCTGCTGGGAACTCTGGCGGCCTCCTTTATACAGACCTTTTTCCTGTGCTTTACTGATTTCGGCATACCGGCTTCAGTCGGCGGACGGTTTGAGGTGATTGCCAGTGTGCTGTATACGGAAATGCTGGGAAGTGTTCCGGATTTCGGAAACGGAGCGGTTGTAGCCCTTGTCATGATCATTCCATCCATTGTGAGTATTACCGTGCTTCATATTCTGGAGAAATATAATGTACGGTACAATAAAATTTCGCCGATTGAGCTGAAAAAGGGACGGAAGAGAGATGCGGCTTTCGCAGTGCTCAGCGCTCTGATCCTGCTCGGGGTGTTCTCTGTATTTGCGGTAATGTTCGTCGTGCCTTTTGTGGATGAGTGGCCGTACCGGATCTCCTTTACCATGGAGCATGTACGGGCTGTGTTTGAGGACAATACCCTGCTCGGGGTGTATACCAATTCCCTTATGGTGGCGGTGATTACAGCTCTTGCGGGAACGCTGCTGTCCTATGGCGCGGCTCTTGTGACAGCCAGAAGCACGGTCAGCGGAACTCTGAAAAGTGTAATCGAAAGTATTGCCCTTGTGACAAATACAATTCCCGGAATGGTAATTGGCCTGGCGTATCTGTTTGCCTTTACAGGCACATCTTTGCAGAACACTTTTGCCATTCTGATTATCTGTAATATTGTCCATTTCTTCTCAACGCCATATCTGATGATGAAGAATTCGCTTTCCAAGATGAACGCATCCTGGGAGACGACGGCCATGCTGATGGGAGATAACTGGATGAAGACCATTGTACGTGTGGTGACGCCCAATGCTTTATCCACGCTGCTGGAAGTGTTCAGCTACTATTTTGTAAATGCAATGGTAACCGTAAGCGCCGTGATTTTCCTTGCAGGCGCAAGAACCATGGTTATTACTACGAAAATCAAGGAACTGCAGTATTTTAACAAATATAATGAAATCTTTGTCCTGTCCCTTCTGATTCTGGCGACGAATCTGATCGGCAGGGAACTGTTCCGGAAAATGGCCCAGGTCAGCCGGAGAAAGGAGAATACAACAAACATGGATAAGAAAATCAGAAAAATGCGTTTTAAAAAGGCGGCGGCCTTTACCCTTGCGGCGGCAGTGACTGTGTCCGGCATAAGCCTTACCGGATGCGGCGGCGGTTCCGGCGATCAGGTGATCATCTATTCCAATGCAGACGACGAGGCTGTGGAGGCTATGAAAAACGCTCTGGACAGCAACGGATACGAAGGGCAGTATATGTTCCAGACATTCGGAACTTCTGAACTGGGAGGCAAGCTGCTGGCAGAGGGAGCCAATATTGAAGCGGATCTGGTGACCATGAGTACTTTTTATCTGGAAAGCGCCCAGGATCAGAACGATATGTTTGCAGATCTGGATTTTGATGTGGATACGATTGATGAATTTCCGGCATACTGCGCGCCGATTACCTCCCAGGAGGGAACCATTATTGTAAATACAGAGATGATGGAAGAAAATAATCTGCCCATGCCGGCAACGCTCAAAGATCTGGCCGATCCGGTTTATAAAGGATTTGTATCTGTAACGGATATTTCGTCTTCCTCTACGGCATGGCTGCTTATACAGGCGCTTGTATCAGAGTACGGGGAGGACGGAGCAAAGGATGTGCTGACAGGTATCTATGAGAATGCAGGAGATCATATCGAAGATTCCGGTTCCGCGCCGCTGAAAAAAGTGCGCGCCGGTGAAGTGGCGGTAGGATTCGGCTTAAGGCAGCAGGCGGTGGCGGATAAGGAAGACGGGCTTCCCATCGACTTTGTAGATCCGGCGGAAGGCAACTTCAGCCTGACAGAATCGGCTGCAGTTGTGGACAAAGGGGAGAAAACCAACGATAAGGCAATGGAAATGGCACAGTGCATTATTGAAAACGGAAGAGAAGAACTCCAGTCCTACTATCCCAACGCACTGTATAACGGGGAAGAGACAGACGCGGCCAATCAGTCCGCCAATCCGAAAGTATTTCCGGAGAAGCTGACTGTGGAACTCCTTGAGAAACATCAGGAGCTGTCAGAAGCGTGCAAATAGAAAGGAACAGATCGAAAAAGGCCGCTCCGGAAAAGGCGGAGCGGGCCGGAAAATAAGAACAGGAAAAGAGGAGAAAGAGATGAAAACCTATAAACTTCTAACACCGGGACCACTGACTACCACGGACACTGTAAAGCGGGAGATGCTGTTTGACCACTGTACGTGGGATGACGATTACAAAAAAATTACCCAGGAGATCCGCGCGGGGCTTCTGAAACTCGCCCATGTGACGGAACAGGACTATACTGCAGTGCTGATGCAGGGCAGCGGAACCTTCGGCGTAGAGTCTGTGCTGACCAGCGTAACCGGACCGGAAGACAAACTGCTTATCTGCGCCAACGGG
This sequence comes from uncultured Ruminococcus sp., assembly GCA_900553885.1. GTDB lineage: Bacteria > Bacillota > Clostridia > Lachnospirales > Lachnospiraceae > Mediterraneibacter. The sequence continues at coordinate 27,760 of USFD01000005.1, read as the reverse complement.
GCATATGGAGAGAGAATGGCGGATATTGCAGAACATGCAGGTATCCCCTTCCGGATGTATTCGGAACATTATAACCGGGTGCCGGACGCACAGTATATCGGCCGGCTTCTGGATGAAGATCCGGAGATTACCCATGTATCCATGGTTCACAGTGAGACCACTTCCGGTATCCTTAACGATATAGAATCTGTAGGCAAAGTGGTAAAAGAAAAAGGCAGAGTATTTATCGTGGATGCCATGAGCAGTTTCGGAGGTGTGGATATTCCGGTAAAGGACTGGGGAATTGATTTCCTTATAAGCAGCGCCAACAAATGTATCCAGGGCGTGCCGGGATTTTCCTTCATTATTGCCCGGAGGGACCTGCTGCTGGAGAGTGCGGGGAAAGCAAGAAGCCTTTCTCTTGATCTCTACGATCAGTGGAAGACAATGGAGGCGGACGGAAAGTGGAGATTTACTTCGCCGACCCATGTAGTACTTGCATTTGCCCGGGCGATGAAGGATCTGGAAGAAGAGGGAGGTATTCCGGCCAGAAACCGCCGCTATGCAGAGAATAACCGCCTGCTTATTGAGAAAATGGGGGAGATGGGAATCCGCCCGTATATAGACCGGGAGCACCAGGGGCCGATTATTACCACATTTTTCTACCCGGAGAAATGCTGTTTTACATTTTCCCAGATGTATACATATATCAAGGAGCGGGGCTATGCTATTTATCCGGGAAAAGTGACAGAGGCGGAGACTTTCCGGATTGGCAATATCGGGGAAATTTACAGAGAAGATATAGAAAAAGTGTGTGCGATTATGAAAGAATTTCTGGAGGAATATAATCATGAGTAAAATCGATGCGGTAATTTTTGACTGGGCGGGAACAACAGTGGACTTTGGATGTTTTGCTCCGGTCCGGGCGTTCGTGGAAGTGTTTAAACAGTATGGGGTGGAGCCTACAATGGAAGAGGTCAGGGAGCCTATGGGCATGCTTAAGATTGATCATATCCGTACCATGCTTAAGATGCCCCGGATCAGCCGGCTCTGGGAAGAACTTCACGGAACTGTGCCGGGAGAGAAAGAGGTGCAGAAAATGTTTTCTATTTTTGAGGATAAGCTGATGAGCATCCTGCATCTTTATGCGGATCCCAAACCCGGAGTGACGGAGGCAGTGGAGATGCTCAGAGAGAAAGGAATTAAAATAGGCTCTACTACGGGATATACGGATAAGATGATGGAAATTGTAGTTCCTGCCGCCGCGTCAAAAGGATATGAGCCGGACGTATGGTTCAGCCCGGACTCGACCGGACAGAAAGGCCGTCCGTATCCGTATATGATTTTCCGGAATATGGAAGCGCTGAATCTTATGGATGTGCGCCGTGTGATCAAGGTGGGAGATACGGTTTCGGATATCAAAGAAGGAAAAAATGCAGGCGTACTGTCTGCAGGAATTGTGACAGGCAGTTCAGAGATGGGACTTTCCCGGGAAGAGTTTGAAGCCCTTTCCCCGGAAGAAAAAGAAGAAAAATGCCGCAGAACAGAAGAAAAATTCCTGGCTGCGGGAGCAGACCGGGTATACCGTACTCTGAAAGAGCTGGCGGAATCTTTATAGAGCGCCGGGACGGTCCGGCTACAGGCAGGCGGCGAAACGGACTGCGGACAGCGGTCTGACCCGGACGGGACCGGATAATTTAAGAAGCCTGCCGGAGGAACAGAGCGATATGGTTCTGTTTCCTCCGGCAGGCTTCCTGCGTTTTATTCGTCCCATCCTTCATAGAAGCGGATATTTACACAGATATTTCTTATAATATCTCCCTCCTCTGTCTCGATATCACTGATATCGGAAACGTAGGGAAGGGCCGGTTCCTCTTCTTCCAGTTCCACGCTGATCCAGTTCCGGGCAGCTTCGTTTGCATTGTCGATGGCCTCATCCAGTGTATCGCCGGCAGCTTCACAGCATTCCAGATCCGGGAAAAAGGCGTTATATCCGCCGGACTCTGATCTGCGGAAAACTGCAGGATAAATAAATTTCATTTACAGATGTCCCCTTTCTGTTTTGGAGTGCAGCGGCAGTCCGGAAAAGAACCGGACAAACCGTACTCCATTAAGATATAACAGAATGGCGGAGAAAACAAGGGGGGATTGGTTTCTGTGTGCCGGTTATACCGGCTGATCAGAGGTTTTAGGTTTTGGCAGCTCCTTTCCTGCAGGCAGAGGACAGAAGAACACCCAGCAGCAGGACGGCCGGGAATACGACAGCGCAGAGGATGCCGAAGTGAAGTCCTTTCCCTGCAAAGTCAGAGACCAGTCCGACAAAAGAAGGGCCGCCGGAGCATCCCAGGTCGCCTGCCAGTGCGAAGAAGGCAAACATTGCAGTCCCGCCGCCTTTCAGGGAAGCGGCCGCCATACTGAAGGTGCCGGGCCACATAATTCCTACAGAAAATCCGCATATGCCGCAGCCTATAAGGCTGAGGGCCGGGACAGGCGACAAGGATATAATAAGGTAGGAGGCGATACAGAGGACCGCGCTGCCGCTCATAGCCTTCCGGAGGGAAAGTTTTTCCCCGTAAAGGCCGTACAGAAACCGGGAGGTGCCCATGCATACGGCAAAGAGCATGGGGCCGGCCAGATCCCCTGCTGTCTTGCTGACGCCCAGCCCCTGTTCTGCGAAGGTGGACGCCCACTGGCTCACCGCCTGTTCGCTTGCTCCGGCACAGGCCATGACGATAAGGAAGATCCAGAACGCAGGCCTTTTTACAAGTCCGGTAACAGGAATCCCCGTCTCGTCCTCCGCCACCAGCGGATACAGCGGAACTTTTGTAAATGCAATCAGATTGACTGCCGGTACGACCGCCCACAGAAGAGCCAGGATTTTCCAGTATCCGATTCCGAATATAAGAAAGAACAGGGTGGATAAAAGTACCACTGCCACATGGCCCCAGCAGTAGAAGGAATGCAGCATGCTCATGGATTTCTCTTTGTTTTTTGTGGGAAGCGCCTCCACGATGGGGCTGATCAGTACTTCCAGCAGTCCGCCGCCTACGGCGTAGACGATAACAGACAGGAGCAGACCGGCGAAAGGATCCGGAGTCAGATCCGGCAGGAAGGCAAGACCAGCCAGTCCTGCGCATGCAAAAATATGAGCCGCTATGGCAGACGCACGGTATCCCGCCCGGTCCACAAAGCCGGCAGAAAGCATGTCCACGATCAGCTGCGTGAGAAAATTAATGGTAATCAGCAGAGTAATCCGGGACAAAGAGATCCCGTATGTGCTCTGAAAAGTCAGAAAAAGCAGAGGAACAAAATTGTTCACAATAGCCTGGACAACGTATCCGGTATAACAGGCGGTAAGGGTAGATCTGTAAGAAAGTTTCATAATTAAATCTCCTGTATCTATATAATGCTGATGATATATTATACCTCAGAATTTTCGGAAATGCTTGCATCATATTTGCAGGAGAGTTGCATTATACTGCTCTTTTAACTGAGTCGGAAAAGTCCCGTGCTTTATACTGCGTGGAGCAGTAAGCGGGGAAAATCTGCTGCTGAAAAAGGAAAAAATATTTTTTTGAAAAAAATTAAAAAAAGTGTTGACATTATCTGGGGGCTGTAGTATAGTATTTATTGTTCCGGTCAGCGGAACAGCAAAAATGCGACAGTGGCTCAGTTGGTAGAGTACGACCTTGCCAAGGTCGGGGTCGCGGGTTCGAACCCCGTCTGTCGCTCTTCACAGAAGCATCTGAATCTGGAAAGGGTTCAGATGCTTTTTTCATACAATGGCAGGGGCAGGAACAGGCGGCGGGAAAGGGCCTCCTGTCAGACCGGGGATCGAAATTCCCGGTTACAGGACTTTCCCGCCCCGGGGATTCTGTGGTATACTGGGAACACTGAGCAGGCGGGATATGACGTTGCGCAGGGAGGTTTTGCAATGGAAAGGCGCGGACAGCCCATAGGGTTTCTGATCAAGCAGATTAATAATGTATATGAGAAGGATTTGAACGAAAAACTGAAAGGACTGGGGATTACTTCGTCCCAGTGCGCGGTGCTTGACTATCTGTTTCATACAAGCAAGGATGAAGTGAGCCAGAGGGATGTGGAGCGTCATCTTTCGCTGAAAAATCCTACGGTAACAGGCATTCTGAAGCGGCTGGATGAGAAAGGGTACATTTTCTGTGTTCCCAATGAAAATGACAGGAGAAAGAAGAAAATATATCTTACGGAGAAGGCCTATGATATCCGGCGCAGGATGGAAAGCGACCGGCGCAGGATGGACCGGGAGCTGACCCGTGGGATGACAAGAAGAGAAGTGGACGCTTTGCGGAAACATCTGGAAAAACTGCTGTATAATATTGCGGAACCGTAAAAGCGGCGGCCCTTTTAAGGAGGAAGAATAATGAGCTATGCAGACAGAGTTTTTATAGAGATGTGCCGGGATATTATGGAAAACGGCACAAGTACAGAAGGAGAGAAGGTACGTCCGGTATGGGAGGACGGCACCCCGGCCTATACGATCAAGAAGTTTGGTGTTGTGAACCGTTATGATCTGTCAAAGGAGTTCCCGGCTCTCACGCTCCGGCGTACGGCCATTAAGAGCTGTGTGGACGAACTTCTGTGGATATGGCAGAAAAAGTCCAATAATGTGCATGAGCTGAAAAGCCATATCTGGGACAGCTGGGCAGATGAAAACGGCTCCATCGGCAAGGCATACGGCTATCAGATGGGGGTAAAGCATCAGTATAAGGAAGGAATGATGGATCAGGTGGACCGGGTGATCTATGATCTGAAAAACAACCCTTACAGCCGCCGTATCATGACAAATCTTTATGTGCATCAGGATCTTCATGAAATGAATCTGTACCCCTGTGCCTACAGCATGACATTTAATGTGACAAAAGAGAAGGACAGCGATGTGCTGACTCTGAACGGCATTCTCAATCAGCGGTCCCAGGATGTGCTCACGGCCAATAACTGGAATGTATGCCAGTACGCGGTTCTGATCCACATGCTGGCCCAGGTGTGCGGTATGAAGGCGGGAGAGTTTGTACATGTAATCGCGGATGCGCACATTTATGACCGGCATATTCCTATGGTAGAAGAACTGATTTCCAGGGAGCCGCTTCCGGCTCCGGTATTTCATCTTAATCCGGATGTAAAGGACTTTTATGATTTTACTCCGGATGATGTGCAGCTTGAAAACTATGAGACACATCCGCAGATCCGGAATATTCCGGTAGCGGTATAGAAGAATACAGAAACAGAACCGGCAGAACCGGCGGATTGAACCGAAAATGGAGGGACACATAAATGAAAGCAATACTTTCAGCGGACAGAAACTGGGGAATCGGAAACGGGAATAAGCTTCTTGTAAGCATTCCCTCGGATATGAAATTTTTCCGGCAGACAACAACAGGAAAAGTTGTAGTTATGGGCCGGAAGACTCTGGAAAGCTTTCCGAACGGCCAGCCTCTGAAAAACCGGACCAATATTGTACTTACAGAAAACCCGGACTACAGAGTGAAGGATGCCGTAATTGTGCATTCGAAAGAAGAACTTCTGAAAACTCTGGAGCAGTATGACACAGAGGATATCTATATTATCGGCGGAGAAAGTGTCTACCGGATGATGCTTCCCTACTGTGATACTGTGCTTGTAACTAAAATTGACCGGGCTTTTCAGGCGGATACTTTCTTCCCGGATCTGGACGAAATGGAAGAGTGGGAAATGACTGAAGAAGGGGAGGAGCAGACCTGTTTTGACCTGGAGTTCCGTTTTACAAAGTATGAACGCAGATAGGATGAGGGCATGACTGGAAAAAGAAGAAAGAAAACAAGCTTTTTTGCAGCCTGGGTTCTGGCGGCCTGCATGATGATATCCGGCTGCGGATTCAGGGGAAAAGAAGCTTTTTCCGGAAATTCACACAATGAAACCGGAGAGCAGGCAATCAGCGTGGTGACCACGATTTTTCCTCAGTATGATTTTGTACGGCAGGTTGCGGGAGATAGAGTAGATCTGAAAATGCTCCTGAAACCCGGTGAGGAAAGTCATTCCTACGAGCCTACGCCCCAGGACATTATTGCGATACAGAACTGTGATATTTTTATTTATGTAGGCGGTGAAAATGACGCCTGGGTAGAGGATATTCTGGACTCTATGCCGGATGCCGGCATGCGGACGCTCAGACTGGTTGACTGTGTGGAGACGGTAGAAGAAGAACATGTCGAGGGCATGAAAGAACAGCCGGGCCACAGCCATGAGGAAGAAGAACAAGGACATGAAGAAATACACTCCGTCCATGAAGTTGACGAGCATGTGTGGACTTCACCGGAAAACGCTTCGCTTATTGTAGAACAGATTGCTCTGCTGCTGTCTGAAGCAGATCCGGAAAACAGCAGTGTATATGAACAAAATGCAGCGGCATACCAGGAAGAACTGGACCGTCTGGATCGGGAATTCCGGGATATTGTGGACCATGCACAGCGGAAACTTCTGATTTTCGGTGACCGTTTCCCCTTCCGGTATTTCGCGGACGCTTACGGCCTTGAATATTATGCGGCATTCCCCGGGTGCGCCTCTGACACAGAGCCCAGTGCGGCTATCATGGCGTTCCTGATCAGAAAGGCAGAGGAAGAAAATGTTCCGGCGGTGCTGAAGATGGAACTGAGCAACGACAATATTGCCAGTGCGGTTGCAGAAGCGGCGGGAACGGACGTGAAAGTTTTTTACAGCTGCCATAATCTGACGGCGGAGCAGTTTGAGGATGGGGAGACGTATCTGAGCATGATGGAGAAAAATGCGCAGACATTGAAGGAGGTGCTGAACTGATGGCTCTGATCAGATGTGAGAATGTTTCGATCGGTTATGAAGGACAGACGGTGGTAAAAGATCTGAGCTTTCAGATTGACGCCGGGGACTACCTGTGCATCGTAGGGGAAAACGGCTCGGGGAAAAGTACACTTGTAAAAAGTCTTCTGGGACTTAAATCTGTGGAAAAAGGACAGATTGTGTTCGGGGACGGCCTGCGGCAGAATGAAATCGGTTATCTGCCTCAGCAGACGGATGTCCAGAAGGATTTTCCTGCCAGTGTGTATGAGGTAGTGCTGTCCGGAAGGCTGAACAGCAGAGGAATCCGTCCGTTTTACACATCAGCGGATAAAAAGACCGCGTTTGAAAAAATGAAGATGCTGGGAATTTCGGATCTGTCCCGGCAGTGTTTCCGGGACCTTTCCGGCGGGCAGAAGCAGAGAGTGCTGCTTGCAAGAGCGCTCTGTGCGACAAAGACACTGCTTCTGCTGGATGAGCCTGTGACCGGTCTGGATCCTATTGTGACCGCGGAATTTTATGAGCTGATTCAGAGGATCAATAAAGAAGCCGGAATCGCGGTTGTGATGGTGTCCCACGATATTGAAAGCGCAGTGAAATATGCCACGCATATCCTGCATCTGCAGGAAAAGGTATTATTTTTCGGGACTGCCGAAGCATATCAGAGGAGCCGCGTAGGGCAGACGTTTCTGGGAGGTGGTGCAGATGACTGAAACATTACTTGAGATGCTTTCCTACCCCTTTATGGTCCGGGCCTTTGTGGTGGGGATCCTGGTAGCGCTGTGTTCGGCACTCCTGGGAGTAAGCCTGGTTCTGAAGAGATATTCCATGATCGGAGACGGACTTTCCCATGTGGGATTCGGCGCAATGGCTGTGGCAGCGGCCATGAATGCAGCGCCTCTGGCAGTCGCCATTCCTGTGGTGATTGCGGCGGCAGTGCTTCTGCTGCGCATCAGCGGCAGCAGCCGGATCAAGGGAGATGCGGCCATTGCCCTGATATCCACCAGCTCTCTGGCGATTGGCGTGATGGTGATTTCCATGACCACAGGAATGAATACAGATGTATACAATTATATGTTCGGAAGTATTCTGGCCATGAGCCGGGAGGATGTGGCCCTGAGCGTAACGCTGGCGGCAGTTGTGCTGGCGCTTTATATTTTCTTCTATCAGAAGATCTTTGCGATTACATTTGATGAGACTTTTGCGAGAGCAACGGGAGTAAAAGCCGGGCTTTACAATACTCTCATTGCAGTGCTGACCGCAGTGACGATTGTCCTGGGCATGCGGATGATGGGCGCGCTTCTGATTTCCAGCCTGATTATTTTTCCGGCTCTTACCGCTATGCGGGCGTGCAGAACCTTCCGCAGTGTGACTGTTCATGCGGCGTTTATTTCTGTTATCTGTCTGGTGGCAGGACTTCTGATGTCCTATCTGGGAGGAACTCCTGCGGGAGCAAGTGTGGTGATGGCAAATATAGCGGCGCTGGTTCTGTATTCCCTGGCCGGTCTGCTCAGAGGAAGAAGAAACAGGTAGAATATACAGAAGATATAAAATAAGAATGGGAACATTACAGGCGGCAGGGTTACTGCCGCTTTTTCTGTCACTGGACGCCGGACAGGGAATACTGTAACGAATGGGATAAAATAGATCAAGAAATCGACGTTGACAAAGATAAAACCACACACTATAATAAATATAAATTTTCTCCTGCCGGAAGTTCCCGCATTCCGGAACTGAAAGAATGGCAGGCGTGCAAATGCAGTGACAGGGAGGAGTACATAGTTTCCTGAAGCAAAGAGAGAAGATGGCAGGTGAAAATCTTCGTGAGGGGATTATGGAAGGTAGCCTTCGAGCAGTGGACCGAACGGTATCTGCAGCAGCGGAGATCTTAGTAGGCTTCAACGTTTTCCCGCGTTACAGGGATTCGGTATCGGAATCATTCAGGCCGCCTTAATGGGGATGGCAGCAGAGGACAGATTCCCGTACCGGCAGAGTGCAGAGATTTTCTCTGAAGTTAGGTGGTACCACGGATTTTAATTCGCCCTGAGCATGCAGATGCTCAGGGTTTTTCTTATGAAAGGGAGGTATTGAATTGAGACAGATTACAGGGAACAAATTACTCGTAAGAGCGTTAAAAGAAGAGGGGGTGGACACGGTTTTCGGGTATCCGGGAGCGTGTACTATCGATATCAGCGATGAACTTTATAAACAGAATGAGATCAAGGTGATTCTGCCCCGCCATGAACAGGCTCTGGTACATGAGGCCGACGCTTACGCCAGAACTACAGGAAAAGTGGGGGTGTGCCTTGTGACAAGCGGTCCGGGGGCGACCAATCTGGTTACAGGACTTGCTACAGCAAACTATGACAGTGTGCCGCTGGTATGTTTTACCGGACAGGTGGCAAAGCATCTGATTGGAAATGACGCATTTCAGGAGGTGGATATTGTGGGGATAACCCGCAGTATTACCAAGTACGGCGTAACAGTGCGCAACCGGGAGGATCTGGGAAGAATTATTAAGGAAGCATTTTATATTGCGCGCACGGGAAGGCCTGGACCGGTGCTTATTGATCTTCCCAAGGATGTAATGGGAGAGCTGGGAAGCGCGGAGTATCCTTCGTCAGTTAATATCCGGGGATATAAGCCGAATACAAGCGTCCATATGGGACAGCTCAAGAAGGCGCTGAAGATGTTGAAAAAAGCAAAGAAACCGCTCTTTCTTGCAGGCGGCGGAGTCAATATCGCCCGTGCAAATGAGGTGTTTACGGAAGTGGTCAATAAGACAAAGGTTCCTGTTGTAACCACAATTATGGGCCGGGGTTCCGTGCCTACCAATCATCCGCTGTTTATCGGAAATCTGGGAATGCACGGCTGCTATGCGGCAAATATGGCGGTGGGAGAGTGTGATCTTCTCTTTTCCATCGGTACCCGCTTCAATGACCGTATTACCGGAAAACTCCATTCTTTTGCGCCCAATGCCCAGATTGTGCATATTGATATTGATACCTCGTCGATTTCAAGGAATATCCACGTAGACATTCCGATCGTGGCAGACGCCCTGGAGGCGGTTCAGAAGATGAATGAATATGTGGAGCCCTGCGATACAGAAAAATGGCTTGCGCAGATTGAAAAGTGGGATGAAGAGCATCCGCTGAAAATGAAGAGCAAACCACAGATGACGCCTCAGGATATTATTGAGGAGATGAACCGTCAGTTTGATGACGCGATTATCGTATCAGACGTGGGACAGCACCAGATGTTTGTATCTCAGTATACGGAAATTACGGAGAAGAAACGCATGATTATGTCCGGAGGACTGGGAACAATGGGCTATGGATTCCCGGGAGCTATCGGCGCCCAGATCGGCAATCCGGATAAACGGGTCATTGCCGTGTCGGGAGACGGCGGTATGCAGATGAATATACAGGAATTCGCGACAGCCGTGCTGGAGGAACTTCCGCTGATTCTCTGCGTGTTTAACAATGAATATCTGGGCATGGTGCGGCAGTGGCAGAAGCTGTTCTACGGGAAAAGATACAGTATGACAAATCTGCGCTCCGGCGCTCTCTACCGGAGAACAGACGGCCAGGAAATGCCGGAGTATACGCCGGATTTCGTAAAACTTGCGGAAAGCTACGGAGCAAAAGGACTCCGGGTTTCCAGAAAAGAGGACATCGCGGCAGCGTTTGAAGAAGCAAAGAAAAATACAAAGACGCCTACGCTGATCGAGTTCCTTATAGACCCTGAAGAGATTGTCTACCCGATGGTACAGCCGGGCGGCAGTCTGGATGAAATGATTCTGGATTGTTAAGAAGGAGGCAGGATAATGGATAATAGCGTAAAAAAAAGATGGATATCCTTATATGTGGAGAATCAGGTTGGTGTTCTTTCTAAAATATCCGGTCTGTTTTCCGCAAAATCATATAATCTGGACAGTCTGACTGTAGGAACCACAGAAGATCCTACAGTGTCCAGAATGACCATAGCGACAGTAAGCGACGACGAGACCTTTGAGCAGATAAAAAAGCAGCTCAACCGTACAATCGAAGTAATCAAGGTAATTGATTTTACGGATATATTCGTAAGAATGAAAGAAATCCTCTATGTAAAAGTATTCAAATGCACCCCGGAGGACAAGGTAGAAGTCTTCCAGATCGCAGAGACTTTTAAGGCAAAGGTAATCGACTACGGCAGAGACAGCGTCCTCGTAGAGTTCGTTCAGACCGCAACAAAAAACGACGCAGTAGTCAAACTGATGAAGGAAGAATTCAAAACAATCGAAGTAGTCCGCGGCGGCAGCGTAGGCATAGAATCCATCAGCATGATGGAACGCTAGTCTGCACATGCGGAGAAAAAGGCCGGAACCAACTTGCAAGCTGGCTTGCAGAAGGTGGTTCCGGCCTTTTTCTCCATATGGCGGACGCCATACAGCGAGATGGAGCCGCAGGGCGGCGGAATCGAGCTGGCATGAGCAGACGAGTTGCAAAAAAACCGAGCGCACTCTTGATTTTTTTTAAGGGCAGTATTATAATGGTCAACGTAGAAAAAGTTGTTGACCTGCATAATGCAGAGGAATGGAGGAGTCGTAATGGAGAAAAAAAATCTTGACTGGAAAAATCTTGGATTTGCCTATATTCAGACAGATAAGCGCTATGTGTCGAATTATAAAGACGGAAAATGGGATGAAGGCGCTCTGATTGATGATCCGAATATTGTAATGAATGAATGTGCAGGTGTTCTCCAGTACGCTCAGACCGTATTTGAGGGAATGAAAGCCTACACAACAGAAGACGGACATATCGTGACTTTCCGTCCGGATCTTAATGCTTCCCGTATGGTGGATTCAGCGAAACGTCTGGAGATGCCGGTATTCCCGGAGGAGCGTTTTGTAGATGCGGTTGTTCAGACTGTAAAGGCAAATGCAGCCTATGTTCCGCCCTACGGATCAGGCGCTACATTATATATCAGACCTTATATGTTCGGCATTAATCCTGTAATCGGAGTAAAACCGGCGGATGAGTATCAGTTCCGTGTATTTACAACACCGGTAGGCCCGTATTTCAAGGGCGGCGTAAAGCCGATTACAATCTGTGTATCAGATTTTGACCGTGCGGCGCCCCACGGAACAGGCCATATCAAAGCAGGTCTGAACTATGCTATGAGTCTTCACGCAATTGTGACAGCTCATGCAAACGGATTTGATGAAAACATGTACCTGGATTCAGCTACCAGAACAAAGGTAGAGGAGACCGGAGGAGCAAACTTCCTTTTTGTTACAAAGGACAATAAGATTGTAACACCGCATTCCACAACGATTCTTCCTTCGATTACAAGAAGATCCCTGATGTATGTGGCAGAGCATTATCTTGGACTGGAAGTAGAAGAGAGGGATGTATACTTTGATGAAGTAAAAGATTTTGCAGAGTGCGGTCTTTGCGGAACAGCAGCTGTAATCTCCCCGGTAGGCAAAGTTGTAAATCACGGTGAGGAGATCTGCTTCCCGAGCGGAATGGAGAAGATGGGACCGACGATCCAGAAACTGTACGATACACTGACCGGTATCCAGATGGGTCACATCGAGGCTCCGGAAGGATGGCTCAAGGTAATCGAGTAAAAACAACAGAACAATACTCCGGACAGTTTCCCGGAAAGAAAAACGGCTGCATGAGTGCTCAGAAAGTTTCCTGAGCGCTCATGCAGCCGTTTCTGTTGAATATGGTTGTGAATTTTGCTGTTACAGATGAAACAGCATGGTTGCGATATTAAAGTAAATCAGGATTGAAAAAGTATCTACCAGTGTTGTGATCAGCGGGGAGGCCATCAGTGCCGGATCCAGATGAAGCTTTTCCGCAAACAGGGGAAGCGTACAGCCGATCAGTTTTGAAATAATAACCGTGGCAACCAGTGACAGAGCAATGACAAGAGCCAGCTGGGGATCTCTGTACATGATCAGAATGCGGATCCCGTTAGCCGCGGCAAGAACCCCTCCGCAGATCAGTGAGATACGGAATTCCTTAAATATAACCCGGAACAGATCACGGAAATGGATTTCATCCAGAGCCAGTCCGCGGATGATCAGGGTAGCACTCTGGGAACCGCAGTTTCCGCCGGTATCCATCAGCATGGGGATAAAGGAGACAAGAAGCGGAATGGCGGCAAAAGCGTTCTCATATTTCGTGATAATAGCTCCTGTGATAATGGAGGTAAACATCAGTACAAGAAGCCAGGGGATCCGGCTTTTGGCGTGATCCAGTACGGAGGTCGCAAAATAGGGCTTTTCACTGGGGTTAATGGCGGCCATTTTCGTAATATCTTCCGTAGCTTCCTCTACCATAACATCCATTGCATCGTCGAAGGTGACAATACCTACCATATGATCGTCCTCATCCAGGACAGGAAGAGCAATGAGATCATATTTGGTAAACAGCCGCGCTACCTCCTCTTTGTCAGTATGGGTTCCAACGGAGATGATCTCGGTTTCCATCAGGGTTTCAATTACCATATCGTCGCTTTCTGTCATCAGCTCTTTTGCAGATACCGTTCCGATCAGTCTCCGGCGCTCTGTTACATAGCAGGTATAAATCGTCTCTTTGTGGATACCGGTTTCTTTGATATGCGCCATGGCCTGCGCTACGGTCATATTCTTTCTCAGATCCACATATTCTGTTGTCATAATGCTGCCCGCGCTGTCAGCGGGATAATTCAGCAGTTCGTTAATCTTAATGCGGTCTTCCGCAGATACCGTATCCAGGATCCGGGTGACCAGATTGGCCGGAAGCTCCTCCAGCATGTCCACAGTGTCGTCCATGTACAGATCTTCCACCAGTTCTTTCAGCTCTTTTTCTGTAAAGACCTGTACAAGATACGTTTGCATGGAAGCATCCATGTTGGCAAACACTTCGGCCGCTTTGTCCTTTGGAATCAGACGGAATGCAAGAGCCAGGGCTTTGTCATCCAGTTCGGAGAGCAGCAAGGCTATGTCCACTTCGTTCATAACATCCAGAATACTTCTTACTGCTTTGAACTGACGCTGTTCCAGAAGCTTTACAAAAATATCTCTGTTCATAAGTATTACCTCTCTTTATTGAATTTTTGATTTTTAAGCCGCACAAGTGATAACCGGCGCCAGAGTCCATAACCTCACCTCCTCTTTTTATCCGTGTTTTTTTCAGAATTTCCGGTACTGCAAGCCTGGAGTGCTCTGTTTTGCGCAGATCCCGCATAGTTGGATCTGCGCAAAATAAAACCGCCATTGCCTGGACAATGACGGAACCGAGCAGAATCTGCTGCATTTTTAAGGGCGTATCGTCCAAGCTTTAGTATCACAGGGCATATTAACTGCATTAGGACGCGCCTTCACGACGCTTCCTGCTGACCAGCGCATTGTGTCTCCACAATCTTGCGGCAGCAGTCTTCGGGAAATTCCCAATCCCTGTGGTAACCTCACCTACCGAAAATATAAGATTTTCCGTGTCTATTGTAGCCTTTATGCCGGGAAGTGTCAAGAAAAATATACAGAATACAGGAAAAGGAAAAGCAATAGAATGACGCGGCGGAAGAGATGCAGCATGGCGAGGATGAAACAGAAAGGTATTCATCAAGGATACAATCCGGTGCGGAAAAGCAAAAGATGAAATTTACAGAAAAACCTGCTATAATAATAAAGGCTGTATCCGCCGGATCGGCCGGCATGTTCCGGACTGTTTCCGGGCAGAATAGAGAAAAATGCAGACAGAAAAGAGGAAGAGAAATGGAATATAAGATTACAGGCTACCAGCCGGAAAAATTATTTCACTTTTTTGAGGAGATCAGCGCGATCCCCAGAGGTTCAGGAAATGAAAAAGGGATCAGCGACTATCTTGTTAAATTCGCAGAAGACAGAGGCCTCTGGGTTCATCAGGATGAGGCGCATAATGTAATTATAAAAAAAGGCGGAAGCAAAGGAGCAGAAGATAAGCCTGCAGTTATGCTTCAGGGACATATTGATATGGTATGTGAAAAGATCGCAGGAGTGGAGCATGATTTCGAAAAAGACGGAATCGACCTGGTTGTAAAAGATGGAGTCCTTACCGCCAACGGCACTACTCTGGGCGCGGACAACGGTGTGGCAGTGGCTCTGATGCTGATGGTGCTGGATGATGAAGATATCAAGCATCCGCCGGTAGAGTGTGTGTTTACGACGGAAGAAGAAGTAGGATTGAACGGGGCCAAAGCTCTGGATAAATCTCTGATCAGCGCCAGAACTATGATTAATATGGATTCTGAGGATGAGGGAATTGCCACAGTAAGCTGCGCCGGAGGTCTGCGGGTAGAGTGTGTGCGCCCGGTAAAACGGGAGAAAGCAGAGGGAACCCTGGTTCAGATTGAGATCTCCGGACTTCTGGGAGGACATTCCGGAATGGATATCAACAAAGAGCGTCAGAACGGCAATATACTGATGGGCAGAATGCTTCACAGCATAATGAAGGAGACAGACGGAAAACTGGTCAATGTGGCCGGCGGAAGCAAGGACAATGCCATCCCGCGGGAGTGCATGGCTTCCCTTCTTTTCACGGAGGATTCAGAGGCGAAAAAGGCGGAAGAACTCTCCTGCAGCCTTGCTGAGACATTTGCAGCGGAGCTTTCTTCGGATGAGCCGGATTTCTCCTGCGAGACCTCAGTGGAGGAAGGAGCATCAGCAGATGTCCTTTCAGATGAAGATGCAAAAGCCATTGTAAGAGCATTATATCTGGCGCCCAACGGAGTCCAGAAAAGAAACCTTAAGATGGACGGATTTGTCGTAACCTCCATGAATATGGGAGTAGTACGGACAGAGGAGGATAAAGCGGTACTTGTATTCTCTCCCCGGTCTTCTGTCGGCTCCCTTCAGGAAGAGATGAAGGAGCGCCTGCGCCTGTACGGAGAAGTGTTCGGATTTGAGACTTCCTTCAGCGGCGAGTATCCGGGATGGAGTTATAAGGAGGAATCCCCGGTACGCAAGGTGCTTCAGGACAGCTACAGAGATCTGTTCGGAACAGAGCTGAAGGTTGAGGCCATTCATGCGGGCCTGGAGTGCGGACTGTTTTCTGACGCACTGCCCGGACTGGACGCCATCGCTGTAGGTCCGACGCTGAAAGATGTGCATACACCGGACGAGAGCCTGCCGCTGGATTCCTTTGAGCGGTTTTACCGGTTCCTGAAAGACGTGCTGAGACGGCTGGCAGAACAGTAATCAGATACCGGGAGGGAGATACAGTTACAACAGAGAACAAGATATTCTTAACCGTAGAAATACCGAGGATATGATCCCGGAAAACAGACAATGCAGGTCAGAGCAAGATAGTTGCTGCAATAAATTTGAACAAAGAAAGAGACAGTCCCACAGGAAGTCCGGAGTTTAAAAAGCCGGGTTTCCTATGGGACTGTCTCTTTCTTTGTTTTAGAAAATTAAAATTGATATTAACCGGATTTTCCGGCTATTTCAGCCGGTATACCGTACGGCCGCCCTCTTTGCTTTCTGTAATCATTTTCTGCCGTATCATATAGGGCAGTATGGACTCCAGAAATTCTTTCGGGTCTGTTACGGCAATCTGCTGTCTGCTGAAGGGCTGTTTCGCAGTCAGGTCCTTTACAAACGGCTCCAGCTCTTTTAAGGTCAGCTCCTTATTTTTGCGGAGTGCTTTTCTGACTTTTGCCACGCCTTTTGATGCCAGCAGATTGGACAGATCCTGATTCTGACGGACCGAACGCCACAGACCCCAGGCATAGATGATCATAGTGACAAGAGCAAAGAGGAGAACATAGGGAATATATTTCAGCATTATTTCTGCTTCTCCCCCTTCCAGTGAATCATATGGTTATCGTGCATAATCTCGAGAAATTTAATCAGACGGGACAGAGACTTTTCCATTTTCGGGAAATGCGCCTCCATTTCTTTGGAAAGCTGGTGTACGTCTTTTTCTCCGTCAATTGCCTCCCATACAAATGTACCGGTTTCATCCAGCGTAATATCGCTGACCCTTGGGCGGTGGAAGAACCGCTGGGCGATTCTGTGATAAAAGCCGTTCCATTCGATAAGGAGAACCGCCTTTCCGTCTTCGTTTATATGAGATTCAATATCCGGATTTTTTACCGGAATATAATCCAGATAATTCTGCCGGTTTTTCTTTTTCATTTTTCTGATTTCTCCTTTTTACATCAATGCCAAATACAGCGCCGGGTATGGCGGAAGAACTGCATTATACAGCAGTCTTTCCGCGCACTCCGGCGCTGCGGGAAATTATTTATTCTTCTTCATGCACAGTTTGAACAGTCCGAAGAGAAGTACAACAAAGATAATAAGACTTCCGATCTGCGGGAGGGAGAATGGAAGCTTGATTTTTCCATCCACACCGGCAACAGCCAGAACGGCCAGTACAATACCCATAATACCTTCTCCGGCGATCAGTCCGGAAGTAAAGAGTACGCCGCGGTCTGCACGCTCTTTCTTTTCTTCGTCAGATCCTTTGATCCGTTCTACGATCCAGCGGACAGCGCCACCGGCCATAATGCCGGCGCTTAAGCTGAAGGGCAGATACATACCTACCGCAAAAGGCATAACCGGAACCTGAAGAATCTCGATAACAATAGCGATGCATACACCGATCAGAATCAGCGCCCACGGAAGATTTGCTTCCATAATACCTTCAACCAGCATCTTCATCATTGTTGCCTGCGCAGCCGGGATCTGGTCTGTGCCGTATCCCCATGCTTCATTCAGCAGGTAGAGAACACCGCCGATAGCAGCAGCGGAAACAACTACACCGATCATTTCACCGATCTGCTGTTTCTTCGGTGTTGCGCCTACGATAAATCCGGTCTTTAAGTCCTGAGAAGTATCTCCGGCGATTGCGGCAATGATACAGATTACACCGCCGATTGCGATGGCTCCCACCATACCTGTTACACCGTCTGTGCCTGTAACTTTCAGAAGCACTGTGGCAATAATGATAGTTGCGATGGCCATACCGGATACCGGGTTGTTTGAGGATCCGATCAGACCTACCATTCGCGAGGATACTGATGCAAAGAAGAATCCGAAGATTACAATGATCAGAGATCCGATTGGGTTAACCGGGAAGGTAGGAATCAGCCAGATCAGGATAACGATAGCTACGATTATGATCAGCAGCACTGACATGGGAAGATCCTGCTGTGTACGCACAACATTTTTATTCTCATGCTTCCTGCCCATGCTGGACATGGCCTGTTTAAAGGTACGGATAATCAGCGGGAATGTCTTGATCAGGCTGATTACACCGCCGGCTGCCACCGCTCCGGCTCCGATGTACTTGATATAGTTTGTCCACAGACCGCCCGGGCCCTGCTTGGGATCAGCCAGGATTGCCGCAATTGTCTTTGTACCCGGATAGATCGTTGCGTCGGCACCGAACAGAGCAATGGCCGGCATAAGGACGAACCAGCTCAGAGCGCCTCCGGCCAGCATGTAGCTGGAGATTTTCGGCCCGCAGATGAATCCGACACCTGCCAGGGAAGGCAGTACCTGGATACCGATCTGGGAACCGGCATATCCTTTGAATGCATATCCGATTTCACTGGGGAACAGTTTCAGTCCGTCTGCCACAAATTTATATACTGCGGCAATACCAAGACCGGAGAATACGGCGCCGGCTTTGCTGCCGCCTTCTTCTCCTGCCAGAAGAACTTCTGCACAGGCAGTTCCTTCCGGGAACGGAAGTGTTCCGTGCTCTTCCACGATCAGCGCCTGACGGAGAGGTACCATAAAGCATACGCCCAGGATACCGCCGAACAGAGCGATCAGGAAAATTGTTATAATGCTTGGGTAGGCCATTTTCCCCTCTTTGGCCCACAGAAACAGGGCAGGAAGCGTGAAGATTGCTCCTGCTGCGAGAGACTCACCGGCAGAACCGATGGTCTGTACCAGGTTGTTCTCAAGGATAGAGTCCCTGCGGAGAATGATGCGGATGATTCCCATCGAGATAACGGCTGCCGGGATAGAGGCAGAGATCGTCATTCCGACCAGAAGTCCAAGGTATGCGTTGGCAGCGCCGAACACAACCGCAAGGATAATACCAATGAGAACAGAGGTTACCGTAAATTCCGGAACGATTTTATCCGCCGGTATATACGGCTTGAACTCATTTTTGTTGTCCATGATGTTCATTCCTTTCTTCGTTTTTAACGACTTCTTAACACAGTCCCGACCATTATAGCACTTTGCTGTAATAAAGGGAAGGGTAAAATTTGGATTTGTGTGAAAGAGAAGTCAGCCGGGAGAGACTGGTGTGGTGCCGGAGGACACACTTGCGTTCGGGACGCAGACGCAGCGGTACATAAGAGCGCAAAAAACGCGCTCTAAGAACCGGCGCTGCTTTACGGTCCTCCATCACCACACCAGTCTCTCCCGGCTGACTTCTCTTTCACACAATTCCGAATCCAGGCAGGAAGCAGCCGGAGCTGTTCCGGCTGCAGGTGACCAGATCCAAAGAAACGGTACTGCCCGCTGGGATTGCTTGACTTCTTCGCCGTTAAAGTGCCCCTTTCCCTTTGTCTTATGAGGAACTGTGAAGGAAATTTCCGAACTGAAGGACAGAAAAACGGAAACCCGGAGAGTTTTCGGATACGCCTTTCAGAATCCCCTGTCCCCATCTTCTGAATCCGTCTTGCAAAAACTTCTTTGTCTCTTCTGGTTTGTGTCTGCTATCCGGAAAGTACCTTCGACAAATCCGAAGTTCCTAGTGTTATTTAGGGCAAAATATGTTACACTTTTGTCTGTGGGAGGATGTGCAAGTGGAAGCTTATACGAGTTTTGCGTCGGTATACGATACATTTATGGACAATGTTCCTTATAATAAATGGGGAAAATATATACATGATATGCTGTGCAGATACGGTGTGACAGAAGGACTTGTTCTGGATCTGGGATGCGGGACAGGCACAATGACGGAGATCCTGGCGGGATACGGATATGATATGATCGGAGTGGATTATTCGGAAGATATGCTGGAACTGGCCATGGATAAACGGCTGAAGTCCGGACATGATATTCTTTATCTTCTGCAGGATATGCGGGAATTTGAACTTTACGGCACTGTAAAAGCGGTAGTAAGCGTATGTGACTCCGTGAACTATATGACGGAGCCGGAGGATCTGAAAGAAGTATTCTGTCTGGTTAATAATTATCTGGATCCGGGCGGCATATTTCTTTTTGATTTCAATACGGACTATAAATACCGGGAAGTTATGGGAGACTGTACGATTGCAGAGGACAGAGGAGACTGCAGCTTTATCTGGGATAATTATTATTACGAAGAAGAGAAGATCAATGAGTATGATCTGACGCTTTTTATCCGGGAACACGCAGGAAGCAGGGAACCGGACGAGGGACAGCTGTACCGGAAGTATACGGAGACTCATTATCAGAGGGGCTATACCCTGGAGGAGATAAAAGAACTGCTGCAGGGTGCAGGGCTGGTTTTCCGGGAAGCATATGATATGGATACAGCCGGGAAGGTATCAGACAAAAGTGAGAGAATCTGCGTTATCGCGGAAGAATCAGGGAAGGAGACAGAAAATAAATGAAAGACTATATTGTAAGAGCAGCTGCGGCAAATACGCAGATCCGTGCGTTTGCCGCGGTTACGACAAATCTTGTTGAGGAGGCCAGACAGAGACACAATACCAGTCCGGTGGCGACAGCTGCGCTGGGACGCCTTATGACGGGAGCGGTTATGATGGGAAGTATGATGAAAAATCCGGAAGATATTCTGACGCTTCAGATCCAATGTTCCGGTCCCATCGGCGGTCTGACCGTAACGGCGGACAGCCGGGGCGGGGTGAAAGGGTATGTGCATAATCCGGATGTCATGCTGCCGCCGAAAAACGGAAAACTCGATGTGGGAGGCGCTCTGGGGCAGGGAGTGCTGACTGTAATCCGTGATATGGGCATGAAAGAACCCTACTCCGGGCAGACTATTCTTCAGACAGGAGAAATCGCGGAAGATCTGACGTATTATTTTGCCACATCAGAGCAGATCCCTTCTTCCGTGGGGCTGGGAGTCCTGATGGAGAAAGACAATACCGTGCGGTGCGCAGGGGGATTTATCGTGCAGGTAATGCCCTTTGTAGAAGACAAGGTGCTGGATAAGCTGGAGAAAAATATCGGGAAAATACGGCCTGTTACAGCTATGCTGGACAACGGCCATACTCCGGAGGAAATGCTGCGGGAAGTTCTGGAGGGACTGGATGTGGAGTTTACAGATACGCTTCCGGCCGCGTTTTCCTGCAACTGTTCCAAGCAGAGAATCGAAAAGGCAATTATCAGCATAGGAAAGAAAGAGATTCAGTCCCTGATTGATGAGGGCAAAGATATTGAGGTGAAATGTCACTTCTGTAATACTGCATACAATTACAGTGTTGATGAGCTGAAAGAGCTGTTGAAAAAAAGCAGATAAAATGCGGAGAGGCAGGGAAAAAAGATGAAGCATGGATTTGTGAAAGTGGCGGCGGCGACTCCGGATATCCGGGTGGCGGACGTGAAGTTTAATAAGGAGCAGATATGTAATGCGATTGAGGAGGCTTCTGATAAACGCGCAAAGATTCTTGTATTTCCGGAATTATGCGTGACCGGTTATACGTGCGGGGATCTGTTTACTCAGGATGTCCTTCTGAAAGAGGCAAAATCGGCTCTGTGCGAAATCGCAGAATACACGGCAGAGAAAGATATCCTTGTTTTTGTCGGGGTTCCTCTTGAGGTGGACGGCAAACTTTATAATGTGGCCGCGGCTCTCAACGAAGGAAAGGTTATCGGACTGACGACAAAGACGTTTCTGCCGAATTACGGAGAATTTTATGAAATGCGGCAGTTCACTCCGGGACCGGAAACAGCAAGGTATATTTCTTTTGCAGGAGAGCAGGTTCCTTTCGGACCGCAGATCCTTTTTGAGGCGGACGAGATGGACAATCTTATTGTAGCTGCGGAGATCTGCGAGGATGTATGGTCCCCTGTTCCGCCCAGTATCCGGGCGGCGATAGAGGGAGCGACTGTGATCGTGAACTGTTCTGCCAGCGATGAGACCATAGGAAAAGACACCTACCGCAGAGAACTGATTTCCGGACAGTCTGCCCGTCTGATTGCCGGATATGTATATGCCAACGCGGGAGAAGGAGAATCCACAACAGACCTGGTGTTTGGCGGTCATAATATAATTGCGGAAAACGGAGCGATTTTAAAACAGGCCCGCCGGTATCACAATGACATGATATATTCCGAGCTGGATATTCAGAGAATTATCAGCGAGCGCCGCAGAAATACAACGTTTAAAACCGCAGGTGAGCATTCCCTGATAAAGGTGCCTTTCCATATAATAAATGAAGTCACATCTCTGACCAGACATTTCCCGAAGATGCCCTTTGTTCCGGTAAATGAGCGCATCCGTGAAAAACGCTGTGAAGAAATTCTTACAATTCAGGCCATGGGTCTGAAAAAACGGCTTGCGCACACGAAGTCAAAAACAGCGGTAGTGGGAATCTCCGGAGGACTGGATTCTACGCTGGCGCTTCTTGTGACTGCCCGGGCATTTGATATGCTGGGAAAGGATGAAAAAGATATGATCGCGGTGACTATGCCCTGCTTCGGCACAACAGACCGGACCTATCAGAACGCCTGCGAGATGGCGCGGAAAGTGGGCGCGACACTGATGGAAGTACCCATCGGGGAAGCGGTGAACATTCATTTCCGGGACATCGGACAGGATCCCGAATGTCATGACGTAACCTATGAAAATTCACAGGCAAGAGAAAGAACCCAGGTGCTGATGGATATTGCCAACCGGACCTGGGGCATGGTTATCGGAACGGGAGATATGTCTGAACTGGCGCTTGGCTGGGCGACCTATAACGGGGATCATATGTCTATGTACGGCGTAAATGCATCGGTGCCCAAGACGCTGGTGCGTCATCTCGTAAAATATGCGGCAGATGAGACAGAGGACAGGGAACTTCAGAAAGTTCTCTATGATGTGCTGGATACTCCGGTAAGTCCGGAGCTGCTCCCGCCCAAGGACGGCAAGATTGCTCAGAAAACAGAAGATCTTGTGGGCCCCTACGAACTGCATGATTTCTTTCTGTATTATATGCTCCGCTTCGGATATGAGCCAAGCAAGATCTTCCGGCTGGCAGAGCGGGAATTTGAAGATGATTATGATAATGTGACCATACTGAAATGGCTGGAGACTTTCTGCAGGAGATTTTTCTCTCAGCAGTTTAAGAGATCCTGTCTTCCGGATGGCCCGAAAGTAGGAACTGTGGCCCTTTCGCCAAGAGGAGACTGGAGAATGCCCAGTGATGCCTGTGTGGATGTGTGGATGAAAGATCTGGGGAATATTTCCCTGACGGACGGGTTCTGACGGAGAAAGACTCCGGCCGCAGGGATGCGGAACAGGTCTATGCAAAAAACTGATTTGATACGAAAGAGAGGAGAAAGCTATGAAGCTGATCAGAACCGAGGATGCGGTGGGCAGCGTGCTCTGCCATGATATTACGCAGATTATTCCGGGAGTGGTAAAGGACGCCGTGTTCCGGAAAGGTCATGTGGTGACCGAAGAGGATATCCCGGTGCTTCTCTCTGTAGGAAAGGAGCATCTGTATGTGTGGGAACAGCAGGAAGGAATGCTCCATGAAAATGATGCGGCGGAGGTGCTGCGCCAGGTCTGCCAGGGAGAACACATGAAGGCGTCCGAACCGAAAGAGGGGAAGATCGAACTGACGGCGGAATGTGACGGCCTGCTGAAGACAGACAGAGAGAAACTGAATAAAGTCAATGCCATGGGCCAGATAGTTCTGGCCTCCCGGCATGGGAATTTTCCCGTGAAAAAAGGAGACAAGATTGCGGGAATGCGGGTTGTTCCTCTTGTAATCGAAGAAGAAAAAATGAACCGGATAAAGGAAATCTGCGGGAAAGAGCCCATATTCCGGCTTCTGCCCTTCCGGAAAATGAAAGCGGGAATTGTGACGACCGGAAATGAGGTGCTCTCCGGAAGGATCAAAGATCAGTTCACGCCGGCCGTTGTAAAGAAACTGGAAGAAGCCGGCATGGAAGTTATGGGGAATGTTCTTTCCGGAGATGACCCGCAACGGGTTACCGGAGCCATCCGCCGGTGGCTGGACAAAGGAGCTGAGATGGTTGTGTGCACCGGCGGCATGAGCGTGGATCCGGATGACCGGACGCCCCTTGCCATACGAAACGCGGCGGATACGGTGGTTACCTATGGAGCCCCGGTGCTTCCGGGGGCCATGTTTATGCTGGCCTATGCAGGAGAAGTGCCGGTCATGGGACTTCCGGGATGTGTGATGTATGCCAGAAGGACGATTTTTGATCTTGTTCTGCCCAGGATTGCAGCCGGAGAAAGACTGACGGCAGAAGATTTTACTTTGCTGGGGGAGGGCGGCCTGTGCCTGAACTGTGATGTGTGCACGTTCCCGAACTGCGGATTCGGGAAATAGAAAGAGGAAGAAAGATGGATGATTTTTATACCAGACTTGCCAGAGAACTGAAAAAGTCTGAAAAGGATATCTGGGTGGAAACCGTTCTGACCGGAGAACATGCGGGAGAGAAGCGGATCTTTTCCGGCGAAGAAGCGGATGCCGGGGATACTTCCGAGGGCGTGCAGACCCTGCTGATGGAACCGGAGGGAAAAGAAAAAGAACAGGTTTTCCGGGAGCGTGCCGGCCATACGCCGAAGCTGATTGTCTGCGGCGCCGGTCATGTGTCCATGCCGATTATCCGGATCGGAAAAATGCTGGGATTTTCTGTTACTGTTCTGGAAGACCGGCCGAAATTTGCAGACAATGCCAGAACGGCAGGGGCGGATGAGGTGATCTGTATGCCTTTTTCCGAAGGACTTTCCCGGATCAAAGGGGATGCGGATTCCTGGTTTGTAATTGTCACCCGGGGCCATCGCTACGATACCGAATGTCTGGAAGCCATTCTGAATAAGCCCCGGGCTTATGTGGGGATGATGGGCAGCAGGCGCAGAACAGCTCTGGTGAAGGAACAGCTGGAGCAGAAAGGCTGTGACCGGACGGCGCTGGAACGGGTACACACGCCCATCGGACTTAAGATTCACGCGGAGACGCCGGAGGAGATCGCGGTTTCTGTTATGGCAGAGATCATTCAGATGAAAAATACAAGGACAAGAACGGAAGGCTATCCCGAAGAGCTGCTTCAGGAGCTGACCCGGGAAGACGGAAGAGAGAAAGTGCTGGCTGTAATCGTGTCGAAGAAAGGCTCCGCTCCCCGGGGCGTGGGAACGAAAATGCTGATCCGGGAGGACGGCTCCTGTATCGGAACCATCGGAGGCGGCTGCATGGAAAGTGAAATCATACAGAAAGCTCTGCTCATGATACGCGCAGGACAGCCGGAATTTCAGGTCTGCAAGGTGGACATGACAGCCGGTGAAGCGGAGGATGCAGGCATGGTCTGCGGAGGAACCGCAGAGGTTATGCTGGAGAGAACCGGCAGATAGCCGGAAAGTCGGGAGATGGATTTATGTCAAAATCAATATTTATACTGCAGGGAAATATCGTTTACAGCAAAAGTCCGCAGGAACTTGAAATCTGCAGAAGAGGTTATGCTGTCTGCCAGGACGGATATGTCAAAGGCGTTTATCAGACCCTTCCCTTCCGGCTTGGAGGCAATCCCATCACGGATTACGGGGATTGTCTGATTATACCGGGGCTTGTGGATCTCCATGTTCATGCCTCACAGTATGCCGTCCGCGGCACGGGTATGGACCGGGAGCTGCTGGAGTGGCTGGAGACGACTCCGTTTCCGGAAGAAGCGAAATTTGCAGACCCGGAATATGCACAGAAAGCATATCAGATATTTGTGGAAGATCTGAAAAAAAGTCCGGTGACGAGAGCCTGCATTTTTGCCACCGTACACAGGGAAACGGTGCTTCTGCTTATGGATCTGCTGGAAAAGAGCGGTCTGGATACTTTTGTCGGAAAGGTAAATATGGACCGGAACTGTCCGGATTATCTGCGGGAGGACACAGAGCAGTCTGTAGCTGAGACGGAGAAATGGATCAGGGAAGCAGCAGAGAGGAATTATAAAAATACCCGCCCCATACTGACGCCCCGTTTTATCCCGTCCTGTACAAATGAGCTGCTGGATGGATTAAAACAGCTGCAGCGCGCGTATGGACTCCCGGTGCAGTCCCATCTGTCCGAAAATCCGGAAGAGATCGGCCGGGTAAAAGAGCTGCGTCCGGAGGCGGAGTTTTACGGCGACGCCTATGACCGGTCCGGTCTGTTTGGCGGAGACTGCAGAACCATCATGGCGCACTGTGTATACAGCACGGAGAAAGAGATAAAACGGATGCGGGAAAAGGGCGTATTTCTGGCCCACTGTCCGGAGTCCAATATGAATCTGGCATCAGGAATCGCGCCGGTCCGGTCGTTTCTGGACCGGGGAATGCACGTGGGACTGGGAAGTGATGTGGCTGCCGGTTCTTCGTTAAATATGTTCGCAGCTATGAGACAGGCTCTTCAGGCTTCAAAGATGAGATGGAGGATACAGGATAAAACGCAGAAACCGCTGACTTTAGAGGAGGTCTTTTATATGGCGACCCGGGGCGGCGGAGAATTCTTCGGAAAAGTGGGAAGCTTTGAGCCGGGATATGAGTTTGACGCTGTTGTTCTGGATGACAGCAGACTGCAGAGTCCGGAACCTCTGGATATAAGAAGCCGTCTGGAACGGCTGATCTGGCTGGGAGACGAAAGAGAAGTACGGGAAAAGTACGTAAAGGGCGTCAGGCCGGAACTGTAAAAACGGGCTGAAATTTCAAGCAACCTGTCATTTTTTTCTATATCAATTCAAAAAATTCCCCTGCTATAATCGTGGTATATTCCACAGCAGACCCCCGCAGCGCTTTACTGCGGGGGTCTCTTATTTAGGAGTCTTGTTTTTGTCTTTTTTGTCTGCAGCAGCCGGAAAATACGGCGCGCTGCTGAGTTATATGTTTACAGAATTCATTTCAATTATTGTTTTACAGATGAATCCTCGTTCCGGTTTTTCCCAGGATGCCGTCTTTCGCTTTTTCCAGGAGCGTAATCAGCGCCTGTCTGCCGGGCCTGGACTCAGCAAACTCTACCGCTGCCTGTACTTTCGGCAGCATGCTTCCCGGCGCGAAATGTCCTTCGGCTATATACTGTTTTGCTTCCTCCACAGTAATATCATCCAGCCATTTTTCATCCGGTCTGCCGTAATGAATGGCCGCCTTTTCCACCGATGTCAGGATGATCAGGAAATCAGCATCCAGTTCCTTTGCCAGCAGGCAGCTTGCGAAATCTTTGTCAATTACCGCGCTGGCGCCTTTTAAGTGGTTGCCCTGGCGGGTAACGGGAATACCGCCTCCTCCGCAGGCGATGACCAGATCGCCGGAATCCACCATTGTGCGGATCGTTCCGATCTCAATGATTTCCTGGGGTTTCGGAGAGGCCACTACACGCCGGTAGCCCCGGCCGGCATCTTCTTTCATGATATAATCATATTTTTCCGTCATCAGATCAGCCTGCTCCTTTGTGAGAAAGCGCCCGATGGGTTTGGAAGGCGTCTGGAACGCCGGATCCTCCGGGTCCACACGGACCTGGGTGATCATGGTGGCTACCGGGATATCTTCGATACCGCGGTTTAACAGTTCTTCCCGGAGTGCGTTCTGCAGGTCATACCCGATGTATGCCTGGCTCATAGCCACGCAGACGGAAAGCGGGGTGTTGGGCTGCTGGGGATCCTCGTGGGTCAGAGCGATCATGGCGTTATTGACCATACCTACCTGGGGACCGTTTCCGTGTGCCACAACCACCTCACATCCTTCTTCAATCAGATCAACAATAGCCCTGGAAGTAATCTTCACGGCCTTCATCTGTTCCGGAAGAGTATTGCCCAGGGCGTGTC